>JBCCYR010000048.1:0-11385 GCA_039189355.1 Pseudomonadota bacterium | reverse complement strand
GTCCGCTTTCCCAAAACAGCTTAGTTGATATGGAACTCAAACATCCGGAAATGCCAAATCAGAAACCGAGCTTTTAATAAACTGCTCAAGATGTGAAGGCTGATCATTGCTTGATTCTTTTCCATACATACCTGTTATTGCAGTTGTAGATATTGCAAGATATTGCACAGCTCCAATAACTGGAAACAGCCAGGCAAGAGCTTCGGATTGGGATAGGTTTGGTTTGCCAGATGAGGCGCAAACCAGCTCTATCAGTCGATCAAGATAAGACTTCATCGGCCATGTTCGCGCCTTCGCGTCACTATCCAAAAGCGCCCTTATCACCAATTGAGCATCTTTTGGTTGCGAGAGCGTCGAATTTCCAAACTTCAAAAGATATTTGGTTAAATGATCAACTGGCTCAGTTGCGCTTGATGCTTCAACCTCACTACTGAGACGCAGTGCCAAAGCCTGCAACACTTCTGCATAGAGACGTTCTTTGGTTCCAAAAAAATGCAATAAAGCCTGCTTGGTAACCCCGGCATCCGCAGCCACAGCGGCAAGGCTTGTACCGTGAAAGCCATTTTTGGCAAACTTTCGCGATGCGATGGTAATGTACGCTTTCTTCGGATCACTGTGTTTGTTCATTTCGACTCCCTTTTACAATTTCTGTACCACAGGCTTGACTGCTTACCAAATGGTAAGTAACTTACCGATTGGTAAGTAATTGATGGAGGTTATTGTGGATAGGCAGACAGAGATATCTCTCATCAGGGAGATCATCGGATTGGCAAACCAAAGCTCGGCATTTCTGGACGACTCAATCGCTCATTCACCGATATCGCGCTACTCAAGCCCAGAGCGTTTCGAACGTGAACGCGCCATGATTTTTAAACGCAGACCGGTCGTTGTAGCCCAAAGCTCAGAACTTGAAGGTGAAAATGCCTATCTTGCCAAGGATTTTCTTGGACTACCCATTCTTTTGACACGCGACAACGAGGGGAAAGTTCGAGCGTTTTTGAATGTCTGCCGTCACCGCGGCGCCCGTCTTGAACGCGGTGCAACCGGATGCAAACGTATTTTCACCTGTCCTTACCATGCATGGAGCTTCACCAATGATGGCGCGTTGCGTGCTGTGCCACAGGAAGATCAGGGCTTTCCTGATTTATCACGAGCAGAGCGTGGCCTTCGCCGTCTTCCGGCGCAGGAGGCACATGGTTTCATCTGGATTATAGCCAATCCTGATAGTGCAGAAATGCCCGATATCGATAGCTGGCTTTCAGGTCTTGCTCCAGATCTGGAATGGATTGGTCTTGCAGATCACCGTATAGCAGCAATTGAAGAAATAGACATTGCCGCAAACTGGAAATTGCTGATGGAAGGCGGAATGGAAGCCTATCATTTTCGTGTTGCCCACAAAAATACGATTGGTCCGTATTTTCCCGATAACCTCTTAACATACAATACACTTGGTCCGCATATCAGGGCGGTTCTCCCGCGTATCTCAATGCCGAACCTTCAAGAAACACCGCAGGAGCAGTGGCAAATTCGCCAAGATGCGAACATGGTCTACACGCTTATGTGCAACACGCAGCTCCTGGTGCAGCAGGATCATGTAATGTGGTTTCACTTCGAGCCGGTATCAGAAGCTACTACGCATATGCGCATGGCAACACTGGTGCCACGCTCTATTCCACAAACTGACGAGATGCAGGCACATTGGGAAAAAAACCAGAAAATTACCGTTACAGCATTGATGGAAGACTTTGAACTGGGAGAAGAAATACAATCTGGCTTTGCATCGCGTGGAAATCCAAGTCACCTGTTTGGTCGTTTTGAAGGTGCGTTGAATCGATTCAATTTGGTTGTTGAAGAAATGATCGCAAACTAATCTCCATAAAAGCGGACACAAAATGGCTGATCGTCAAGTCCGCTTAGCAGACATTTACTCCGCCCCCTTTACCACCTCCACATCAAACCTCACCGGGAAGTTCACGGAGCGGGCAATGAAGCAGTAGTTGTGGATTTCGTCGTGCAGTGCCACTGCCTTGTCGGCATCGCTGTCTGCCGTGATGGTAACCACAGGTTTCAGAATTGCCTCCAGAAACCGTCCCTTGCCGGAAGGCTCGCTCTCACCGATACCTACCGGATTATCCTCATATGCGGTGACCGTTACTCCAGCCCCAGAACACAAGTGCAGATACCAGAGCATGTGACAGGAAGCGAGAGCGGTAATCAACAGGTCTTCCGGATTGTATTTTGAAGGGTCACCACCGAGCAGCGGATCGTTGGAACAATGCACCACTTCCTTGCCATCGACTGCCAAGTTCCATGTCCGGTCATATGCGCGATAGGTGGAAGTTCCGGTGCCTCTGTTTCCTGTCCATACAATTCTTGATGGAAAATCATGCTGTTTCGCCATTTTTGACACCTCTCAAATGTCTCACGTCCAAGTGAAAACGCGTTACGCGTATTGTGTATTGAATCTTTGTTTTGCAGTGCCATATTGAGTCCAGTTGTTTAAAAGAGCAACGGCTGGAATTTCTTCCCCTGGAAATTTCGGCCAGATGGTCCAACTGCCCACCAGGGCCATCTAAGACTGACATGGACCACTGTTGCATTCCCCCTACCCGCCGACACAGCAACAGTGGTCCAGTCAGGTTTTATATCCCAATTCATGTTGTTGATGTCAGCGACCCGTGTCATAGTCGGGTGAACTATTTCCCGAAAACTGGAGACAAACATGGCCGGGCTTGAGGCGGTACTCAATTCTATAGACAGCAATCTTGATGGGGCGGTTAACCGCCTGTTTTCCCTTCTGAAAATCGAAAGCATCTCTACTGATCCCGCGTTTGCCAGGGAGTGCAAAAAAGCAGGTGAATGGCTCGTCGATGACCTGAAATCGATTGGTTTTGACGCCAGACTTTGCGAAACACCGGGGCATCCGATGGTGGTTGCCCACCATGACGGGCCGGACGGTGCGCCACATGTCCTCTTCTACGGCCATTATGATGTGCAGCCCGTCGATCCGCTTGACTTGTGGGATGAACCGCCATTCGAACCCCGCATCAGGGAAATGCCCGATGGTTCCAAACAGATGATCGGTCGCGGTACTTCCGATGACAAGGGCCAGTTAATGACGTTTGTTGAAGCGTGCCGGGCCTGGAAAGCGGAAACCGGCAGTTTGCCGATCAAGGTCACGATCTTTTTCGAAGGAGAAGAAGAATCCGGTTCGCCATCGCTGATTCCGTTTCTGCAGGAAAATGTAAATGAACTGAAAGCGGACTTTGCACTTGTTTGTGACACCGGCATGTGGGACCGGGAAACCCCGGCCATCTCGACTGCGCTGCGCGGGTTGTTAGGTGAGGAAATCATCATTCAGGCGGCTTCCCGCGATTTGCATTCCGGCATGTATGGTTCTGTAGCAGCAAATCCGATCCGTATCCTGTCAGAGGTTCTGGCCGGGCTTCATGACAAGAATGGCAGGGTTACGGTTCCGGGCTTTTATGACGGCGTGCCGGAAACCCCTGATGACATCAAGAAAATGTGGGATGGCCTGGGCTTCAGCGAGGCAGATTTTCTTGGCGAGATCGGCCTGTCCGAGCCCGCAGGAGAAACGGACCGTTCGGTTCTTGAGCAAATCTGGGCCAGGCCAACCTGTGAAATCAATGGCATAAACGGCGGGTATACGGGTGAAGGCTTCAAAACGGTGATTCCGGCAATTGCTTCGGCAAAGGTTTCTTTCCGGCTGGTTGGAACGCAGGACCCACTGGCGATACGCAAGGCTTTCCGGGAATATGTTGAAAACAGCATTCCGTCTGATTGTTCAGTTGACTTTGAGGATCATGGTGCCAGCCCGGCAGTTCATCTGGGTTATGACATGCCGGAAATGCAGAAAGCGGCTTCTGCCCTCAAGGATGAATGGGGCAAGGATACGGCACTCATTGCGATGGGCGGTTCGATTCCCGTTGTCGGAAATTTTCAGGATACGCTCGGCATGCGGTCCCTGCTTGTCGGGTTTGCGCTGGATGATGACCGCATACACTCCCCGAACGAAAAGTATGAGCTGACAAGCTTCCACAAGGGTATCCGGTCCTGGGCGCGCATCATGCAGGCCTTGGCTGAATAATATTATTCAGCCGGTTGCAGTGACGCCTTGGCAGGAGCAGGTTTGCCGCTCCTGTCTGTCCATGCCCATTTTGGCCGTTCGAACAGGAATTTGAACCAGCCCGTTATTCTGGTGAACTCATAGGCAATGACGGGTCCGATAACGCTCGTTACAAGCACGATCAATGCAGTGGTTCCCAGATCAAGCCAGGGTGCGAAGCGGAACAGGATTTCGCGGGTGATGACCATTGGCAGGAAGAAGGCGAGGTAAACCACAATCGAGTGGCTGCCGAGATACCGCAGGAAATCTGCAGCCCGGAAGCGGGACAAGACTGCACACACGCATACAACCGCAATCGCCCCTGCCGCACCAAGTATCAATGAGATAAACGGCAGATGGCTGAGATTGGCCGGACCATTGTTGACATTGTATTGTGCAAACTGGATCAGGTTTTCAGGCAAGAATGTGAAGGTGAAAAATGCGTTGAACACAGCCCATATACCAAGATAACCAAGCGCCTTGCCCAGGTTTTCCTGCGCCCATGCAGCGAGCCGGAAAATCGGCTGTGCCAGGGCAAATCCGACAAAGAAGTAGACATAACGGGCAGCAAATTCATCAATCAGCAGGTAACCCGTGTGCAGTGGCCAGATTTCCAGTGCTGCAGCGCCTGCCAGAACGACAAGCCAGTGCACTCTGGAAAGCAGTCGCGTCACCAGAAACATCACAGGCAGCATGTAAATGAACCAGAGCGTGCCGTAAGGTTCAATCAGTGCTGTCCCGAATTTTGCAAGAATATCGAGAGCGCCAAGGCCTTCGCCAATCCATCCGATTGAACGAAAGGCAAACTGTATCGCAAGCCAGAGCACGTAAAAGTATGCAAAATGTACAATCTTTCGGTCAAGATAACGCAACCAGGAACGGCCGATCACAAGCCCCAGAAAGAGCCCGGAAATGAGAAAAAAGTCCGGCATGCGGAACGGTTGTGCAAAGGTAACGATTGCGTTCATCCATCCCACAGTACCCTCGGCGACAAAGCCTTTTTCGAAGGCATGTTTCTCAACACCGAGCGTAGAATGCATCATTACAACAAAGATGATGCAGAACCCTTTGGCATAATCTACCCAGTCAATCCGCGTATTATTTGCATGGTCTTGAGATTTCAAAGAAAAATCAGTCATTTGTGTCATGCCTCTCAATGCTGGCACTGTCTGCAATCTGTGAGGAATACGAAACCACAGTTTGCCTAACTTGAGCTTAAAGAATTCATTAAAGTTTTAATCAACATCTCGCGAGGCAGGGATTGTGTAATTTTTTCCAATCTTTACGCCCCATTAAATAGCCTCATTTATTGTTCACTGGATATTAACTTTGCGCTGTACGAGTGCACAAACTTCAGCAATTTCAGTATTTCATGGCCCGCAAAGACAAAAACATCCGTATTGAGCCAACCTTTGAGCCTGTCTCCAAGAGCAGACAGGATTCGGGGCTTCGGGTTGATGCATCAGACCGCGCTGTTCCGGAACCACAGAAAAAGTCCGGAAGAAAACCGGCAAAATCCGGCCCCGCAAGACGCCAGAAAAACAAGCGCGCGACCAACCGGAAGCGCAACGGTGGAAGAAAGTTCGGGTTTGTCGGCAAGACAATTTACTGGTGCATGGTATTGGGGCTGTGGGCCGGTATCGGTGTCGCCGGCATTGTCGGATACTATGCAGCCCAACTTCCGCAATCAGCAAGCTGGACTGTACCGGAACGCCCACCCAACGCACGCATTGTATCCGTTGACGGTTCGCTGATTGCCAACCGTGGCGCTACTGGTGGTGCTGCCATGCGCCTAAATGAAATGTCCCCCTACATCCCGATGGCGGTGATTGCGATCGAAGACAGGCGTTTTAAGTCGCATTTCGGCTTTGATCCAATTGGTTTCACCCGCGCCATGATGCGGAATGTCATGGCGGGAAGACTGGTGCAGGGTGGTTCCACACTGAGCCAGCAATTGGCCAAAAACCTGTTTCTGGAACCGGAAAGAACGCTTGAACGCAAGGTTCAGGAACTCATTCTCGCTGTCTGGCTGGAAACCAAGTATACAAAGGATGAGATCCTCGAACTGTATCTCAACCGTGTTTACTTCGGATCAGGTGCATACGGTGTCGATGCGGCTTCACGGCGGTATTTTTCCAAGTCAGCCAGGGACGTTAATCTTGCAGAAGCTGCCTTGCTTGCAGGTCTTCTAAAAGCACCTTCAAGACTTTCGCCCGCAAGAAATCCGGACCTTGCAGAACAACGCGCGCAAGTAGTGCTTGCCGCAATGCGCAGATCAGACTTTATCAGTGACAGCGAGGCCGCAAAGGCGCTAACCATGCAGGCCAAGAAAGCCAAGCGTTTCTGGAGTGGTTCTGAACACTACGTCGCGGATCTGGTCATGAAACAATTGCCGGGACTGATCGGGGAATTCCGCACGGATGTCGTTGTGGACACAACGATAGATTTTGATGTTCAGCGCAAGGCTGGTGAAATCATCGAGGAAACCCTCAAAAAGAATGGCAAGGCGCGCGATGTCAGTCAGGCAGCCCTGGTTTCGATGACCGGCGGCGGTGCGATCCGTGCTCTGGTTGGTGGCCGTGAATATACAGACAGCCAGTTCAACCGGGTAACTGACGCGAAGCGTCAGCCAGGGTCCGCGTTCAAGCCGATTGTATATCTTGCAGCACTTGAAGCAGGCAGAACGCCTGAGTCGGTGCGGCAGGATGCACCCGTTCGTATCGGGAACTGGACACCCGTCAATTATGACAGGAAATACCGTGGTCCAGTCAGTCTCGATTCTGCACTTTCCAAATCGCTCAATACCATTGCTGCCCAAATGGTCATGGAGGTTGGCCCGCAGACCGTGGTTGAAACCGCACACAGGCTTGGCATCCAGTCTGACCTGAAGGCAAATGCATCCATCGCCCTTGGCACTTCAGAAGTATCCCTGATGGAACTTACAAGCGCTTACGCCCCATTTGCCAATGGCGGACGTCTTGTGGAGCCTTATCTTATCCGCCGCGTGAAGGACCTTGACGGAAATGTCCTGTATGAACGTAAGAGCTTTGATGTGCCTGTTGTCGTGCGGTCGCGGGAAGTCGGCATGATGAACGCCATGCTTTCCAACGTAATCCGGAAAGGTACTGGCAAAGCTGCATCACTTGGAAACCGGGAAGCTGCAGGAAAAACCGGCACCAGCCAGAAATCCCGTGATGGCCTGTTTGTAGGTTACACGGCTGATCTGATCACAGGCGTCTGGTACGGCAATGATGACGGAAGCCCGACCAAGAAGGTTACGGGAGGTTCACTGCCTGCGAAAACCTGGAAAGAATTCATGGTGGCTGCACAAGAAGATTTGCCGCTGGCATCACTACCCGGGAATTATGCTCCGGTGATTGCAGGAATACCGGAAACCAGGCCAATGGTTCCGCTCGGGCAATCTGGCCGTAGTTCCACCGGACAAGGTGGTTCGTTGTCCGGCAACAATGTAGATCGCCAAAATCTTTCTGACGAAACCCGCCGCCGGTCACTTTCCGAGATTGACGGCGGGCCGAGACCAGCCGGCAATGTAGGTGAGCAAAGGCAGAAGCCGAGGACAATCCTCGACTTGCTGTTTGGGAGCTGATTTTTAGTCGAGAGGCGGGATGCGAAGCATCTGGCCCGGATAAATCTTGTCAGGATCGCTCAACATTGGTCGGTTTGCCTCAAAGATGATCTCGTATTTTGAACCATTGCCGTAGGCTCTTTCGGAAATTGCCCAAAGCGTATCGCCCTTCTTGACCTCATGGAATACCGGCGCATCAACTCCAGCGGCAGCTTCGTCTGCAATCTTGACTTCAGCAGCTTCCACCTGTGAAACACCCAGCGTGTTGCCAATCGCCATAATTGCTTTTTCAAAGATTGACTGGTCAGCAACTTCCCCCTTGATGATTGCCTTGTCACCTTCAACTTCGATCTGGACATTCTCTGTTCCAAGGTTGTGGCTGTCCAGTTCAGCTTTCAAATCCTCGGCTGCCGGAGGTGTTTCTTCATCTCCAATGCCCAGTTTTTTGCCGACAGACTTTACGAAATCGAAAATGCCCATAATATACCTCCTGAAATGCACTTCACGGCGACATTTGCATCTATCCGTGACACTATCAAGAAAGAATTACGTAACGGCAACCAGGGATTTGGACTACCCGGCTAGTGGCGCTGCTTCCCGGACTTCCTGACCGACATGTTCTTCAAACTGGGCAAAGTTTTCGGTAAACATCGCCACGAGCTTGTCTGCCTGGACATCGTAAGCATCCCCGTCCGCCCATGTACTGCGCGGGTCAAGAATTCCGGTATTCACGCCTGGTACCGACTCTGGAACCAGAAATCCGAAATTCACGTCTTTGCGGAAAGATGCATTGTTGAGTGAACCGTCCAGCGCTGCGGTCAGGAGTGCCCGTGTTTCCTTGATCGGCATGCGTGATCCGGTGCCGTAAGCACCTCCCGTCCAACCTGTGTTCACAAGCCAGCAATCAACACCGTGTTTGGAGATGAGATCCCGTAAAAGATTGCCATAGACAGATGGGTGGCGGGGCATGAAAGGAGCGCCAAAACAGGTAGAGAACGTTGCCTGAGCACCACTTACGCCCTTTTCCGTTCCGGCCACCTTTGCCGTGTATCCGGAAAGGAAGTGATACATGGCTTGTGCGGGTGTTAGTTTGGCGATCGGAGGCAATACACCAAACGCATCGGCAGTCAGCATGATGATGTTCTTTGGGTGGGGTGCTGTCCCGGTCGGGGAGGCATTCGGGATAAAATCGATCGGATAGGCACAACGTGCATTCTCCGTGAGGGAGCCGTCGTCAAAATCCGGTTTGCGGTTTCCATCAAGAACGACATTTTCAAGCACTGTTCCAAAACGTTGCGTCGTTGCATAAATCTCTGGTTCGGCTTCTTCAGACAGGCGAATGGTTTTCGCATAACACCCACCTTCAAAATTGAAAACTCCGTCCGCATTCCAGCCATGTTCATCATCGCCAAGCAATGTGCGTGCCGGATCGGCAGAAAGCGTTGTCTTGCCGGTACCGGAAAGCCCGAAAAACACTGCACTTTCTCCATTCTCGTTGTGATTGGCAGAACAGTGCATCGGCATGATGCCGCTTTCAGGCAGCAGGAAGTTGAGATACGAGAATACGGATTTCTTCATCTCGCCTGCGTAGGAGGTGCCGCCGATCAGTACGAGCTTTTCTGTAAAATCACAGGCAATGACCGTTTCAGAGCGGCAACCATGGCGTTCGGGGTCAGCCTGAAAATCCGGCAGGTTGATAATCGTGAATTCAGGCGAGAAACCAGCAAGTTCTCCGCGTTCAGGGCGTATCAGCATGTTTCGGATAAACAGCGCATGCCACGCCATCACGGTGTAGACCCGAACACTCAAACGGGTGGTTTCATCTGCTCCGCCGTAAAGGTCCTGAACGAACAGTTCCCGCTCTTCCGCATGGGCAAGCATGTCTGCTTTGAGGGCAGCAAAATGTTCGGGCTGCATGGACTTGTTGTTGTCCCACCAGACAGTATCCCGGGTTACGTCATCGATGACCGTGAATTTGTCCTGTGCGGAGCGTCCTGTATGAATGCCGGTTTCAACGCTGAGCGCGCCAGCATTTGTTATCTGCCCTTCCTTGCGATCAATTGAAGCCTCATACAGTTCAGCGGCCTGAAGATTGGAATGCAGAGATCCGGGATTAGAAACGCCCAGGTTGTTAAGATGCTCGATAATGTTTTCAACCGTACTCATTGTGTCAGCACACGCCTTTGTTGGTATACAGGATTATCCGGATGGCAGTTTGCGTGTCTTAGCGGCAATGGCTGCAAATTGCCACTTATATCTTGGTAGCATGACTAACGTTGGGGATGCGTTTCAAAAAGTGTAAATATTGTAAAGGCTTGTCTAGATAGCCATATTCCTTCAAATCGGATAAACTTGCGCCACAATTTGCCCAATATTTTGAAGCCAATGCTTCTCGGATATTTGACAATGATTTGATCAGGAGAAAACAGGCATGCCAACGATTGCTTTGGTTGACGACGACCGGAACATTCTAACCTCGGTGTCGATAGCGTTGGAATCGGAAGGGTACAAGGTTGAAACCTATACGGACGGCTCATCTGCGCTGGACGGGCTTAATGCCAAACGCCCGGATTTGGCGATTTTTGATATCAAAATGCCCAGAATGGACGGAATGGAGCTACTGCGCAGATTACGGCAGACATCTGACCTTCCGGTGATTTTTCTCACCTCCAAGGATGACGAAATCGATGAATTGTTCGGTTTGAAGATGGGGGCAGACGACTTCATCAAAAAACCATTCTCGCAACGGCTTCTTGTCGAGCGCGTTAAAGCTGTATTGCGAAGGGCAGCAGCCGGGCCTGAAACAATTGTGAAAAATGGTGAAGCAGCTGCCAATACACTGGAGCGCGGCCAGCTTCTGATGGACAAGGAACGCCATACCTGCACCTGGAACGGAAAGCCAGTAACGTTGACCGTCACCGAGTTTCTCATCCTGTATGCTTTGGCACAACGTCCCGGTGTCGTTAAAAGCCGGGATTCATTAATGGATGCGGCTTATGACGATCAGGTTTATGTTGACGACCGTACAATCGATAGCCACATCAAGCGACTTCGCAAGAAATTCAAGGTTGAAGACAACAGTTTTGACATGATTGAAACGCTGTATGGTGTAGGATACCGCTTCAAGGAAGGATGACGGAAGGCCGTATGTTCGGAACCTTTTGTGCAATGATTGCGTATGGAGATGGAACTTGAAAAGACGAGACTGAGATCTCCGGAAGACAGCCATACTGAAATTCGGGTTGATAAAGTTTCGCCTGATGAAAATCCACCATATGAGGAACCGGCCGGCAAAGCTCCGGTTCCAGATCAAAGTCCTGCGGTATCGAAAGAGGCACCGGCTTCAAATCAGCCCTCACCGAAAAAAAAGGGACTGCTGTCGCGTAGCTTCAAGACAATACGGGACAACCTGTTTTCTTCTCTTACTCGACGGATCGTTATTCTGAACATGGCAGCACTTGCTGTCCTGCTTGGAACAATCCTCTACATGAACCAGTTTCGGGAAGGCCTGATTGATGCAAAGATTGAAAGCCTTTTAACACAGGGGAGGATTATTGCGGGTGCCATTGCGGGCTCTGCAACGGCCAACCCTGACGCGATAACTATTGATCCGGAGAGGCTTCTGGAACTCAAGGCAGGAGAGAGCCTGCAACCCCGGCTCGATCCGCTGGAC
>JBCCYR010000047.1:0-11400 GCA_039189355.1 Pseudomonadota bacterium | reverse complement strand
TTGCAACCGGATTGATTGTCACCGGCGCATTACATGAAGACGGGCTCGCCGATTGTGCTGACGGACTGGGGGCAACACCTGAGCGCACAAAGGCATTGGAAATCATGCGGGACAGCCGTATCGGCACGTATGGAGCACTGGCACTGATCGTTAGTGTAGGCTTGCGCTGGACAGCTTTAGCTACATTGCTGCCAGCTACGGGTTTCCTTGCACTTCTCATTGCCCATTCTGCCTCAAGAGGCACCATTTCCATTGCCATGCATTTCTCCCATTACGCACGTGATGAGGGACTTGGCAAAATGGCAAGCGGGGGGACTTCTTTTCCCGATTTCATGATCAGCCTGATTGTTTCTGTAATCCTTGCGTTTGTGCTCGGCTGGATTTCCGGTCTAGTCGCCCTAATTCTCGGATTTCTGGCAGCCTGGCTGATGCTCAAATATCTTGAACATCGCCTTGGCGGTTACACGGGAGACGGGCTCGGAGCCATGCAGCAGATCGCTGAACTTACAATCATCATTACCCTGGCAGGATTATGGGCATGATCTTTCTGCGCCACCCCACGCCTGATGTTGCACCCGGCACCTGCTACGGACAGACCGATCTGGATATTGCGGAAATCGGCCATGAGCAGATTGAAAATGCAGTTCAGGTAACACCACCTGTAAAACGCATTCTTGCCAGCCCTGCCCTGAGATGCCGTAAACTTGCAATCTCGATTGCCGAACGCGACGGAGTGGAAATCACATTTGACGAGCGCCTGTGGGAAATGCACATGGGCACGTTCGAAGGCATGTTGTGGAAAGACATTGACCGAAAAAAAACTGCTGAATGGTTCAAGGACCCTTTCAACAACCGGACACCGGGTGGCGAAAGCTTTGCCGATGTACAGGAACGTGTATTGGAAGCACTGCAAAATGCAGATATGGAAACCGCAATTGTCTGCCATGCAGGCGTTATCCGTGCTACGCAAATGGCTTGGGAAAACAAGACCTTCAGGGAAGTTTTTGATTCAATGCCACCTTATGCGGAACCAATGCGTATTCTGCCACCCGGTTTAAAATAGCACCATCAGCACAAACACAACTGCCCACAAAGAGAAACAGGCGAGTACGAACACATCAAGTGCCTGCTCGATATCCTCAGGCCCCAAATCGCGGTCTCCGGAAGCATTGAGATAAGCCTGCGGCACTGTTTCATGTGCGTAGGAACGTGGGCCACCAAGCGCAATGTCAATCCCGCCGGCCATTGCGGCTTCCGGCCAGCCCGCATTGGGCGAACGATGAAGGCCTGAATCCCGCAAAGCGCAAATGAGTGAGTTTCGCAAGGATGCAACTCCCTCCAGCATCCCGCTCCCTGCCGCAATCAACAGGGCTGAAAACCGCGCAGGCAGCCAGTTGGCAAGGTCATCAATTTGCGCTGCTGTACGCCCGAACCAGAGGTATTTTTCATTTTTGTAGGCAATCATGGAATCTGCCGTATTGATCATCTTGTAGACAATAATGCCCGGCAGCCCGAACACTGCATACCAGAAAGCAGGAGCCACCACTCCGTCAGAATAGTTCTCGGCGAGGCTCTCAATTCCCGCCCGGCAAACGCCTGACTGGTCAAGCAGTTCAGGGTCGCGCCCGACAATCAGGCTGACTGCCTTTTGTCCTCCTTCAAGTCCGCTTTCATGCAACCCGTTCCTGACGGCATGAACATGTTCATGGAGGCTTCTCTGGGCAAGTAAAACAAAGACAACAAATATCTCTACTACCCATCCCAGCAGCCAAAGACGGTCGATGAACCATTGAAACAAAAAAGCAACCAGCAACGAGGCACCAATCAATAGACTGATGGCAATCGAACCCTTGCGGATTTTCGCTTCCTTGCTGTCGGTTTCGACATTGAACCGCTTGTCAGCCCAGGATACGGCCTTGCCGAATAGAACAACCGGATGCGGCAGGCGTGACCACAAAATTTCCGGTTCGCCGAAATACCAATCCAGTATCAGCGCAATCAGCAGAATGAACAGAGAGGACTCAAGCATTCACACAAGCCTTTAGCGCCGCCTCAAGACGGCTGAATTCATCGTGGTCTTTGCACAACCCAAACCGCAAATGGTCTCGGCGTTCAGAAAAGGAGCGGACCAGAATTCTGCGCTTCGCAAGATCACCATGGATTTGCATTGCGTTGTCATGACGAGCGTAAACAAAAAGCGGGTTTTGGCCTTCGATCTTTAGCCCGGCATTCTGAAGTATCGTTGCCAGAGCGCGAGATTTTTCCAACAATGACTGGCGTGTATTTTGTATCCATTGCACGTCTGTAAAAGCTGTTGAACCAAGCTCTATTGCCTGTCCAGAAACAGCCCATGGACCCATCATGGATTTAAACCGCTCTGCCCATTCTTTCTTGCAGATTGCAAACCCGAGCCGCAGCCCGGCAAGCCCGAAAAACTTGCCGAAACTTTTGAGGACCACAGCATTTTCCGGCATGGTTGGAACAAGACTGTTCTCAGGCATCGTGTCACAAAAGGCTTCGTCAACAACCAGAAAATCAAGTTTCCCAGCAAACGTAACAAGGCTTCGAACTGAATGGACCCGACAATCAGGATTGTTGGGATTTACGACAACCGCAGCCCCGGTGAAGGCCTTGATCTCATCGGGTTCAGCAATCTCCGTAACATTCGACCCTGATAGCTTCCACACATGCCGATGTTCGCCATATGTTGGAGAAACAACCGCAATTTCCTTTGCCTTAAGAAGGCGTGGCAGCAACTGAATCAATGCTTGCGTTCCAGGCGCTGCAACAATCTCAAACCCATCCGGCACCCGATAATATTGCCGTGCTGCACCCAGCAAAGCCTGTTCGGCGTGCTTGTCCGGCAACCTCGCCCATGTTTCCGGCGAAATCTCCGGAACCGGATAAGGGTTTGGATTGATGCCGGTAGACAGGTCAAGCCACTCCTCGGGTCTGCCACCGTATCTGGCAATTGCCGCATCAAGTCCGCCACCGTGAAAGACCTCCGACATCAGCCCACCTTGTCTATGACATGCATGTAGGAACCCATCACACTACCTTCACGCAGGCCGACATTTCCTAACGCGTTGCCAAGCGCATCCTGCGCTTCAAACAGCGGTTGGCCCTCTTCTTTTGTGGCAGATGTGTAATGGAACTCATGGGCCGTGAATGCCTCCCCGAGAGGAAAATTATCGGCTTTCAAGCGTCTGTAGCCAAGATGCAGTTTGCGTTTTTCAAAACTGGTTTCAAGTTTCAGCAAGCCCGCCATTGAATGCCGCTGGCCTTCGGCGTCAACAAGCCCTTCCCCCAAAACCATATAGCCTCCGCACTCACCATAAATCGCAACCCCCCAGTCTCTGGCAGTGGTCAAGCCCCCAATAAAACCGCTTGCGTTGGCAATACGGTCTGCATGCAGTTCCGGATATCCACCCGGCAAGTACACCGCGTCGACACCATCTTCAGGAGCCTGGTCATGAAGGGGAGAGAAGAATGAGAGTTCAGCCCCGCTGTTTCGCCATGCACTCAAGATGTGCGGATAACAAAATGCAAACGCCTCATCCTGCGCTATCGCAATCCGCTGCCCCAGAGGTGGTAATTCGTATACCGCTTCACTTGCTTCAACTTCCCAACCAAGATTACCCAAGGTTTCAAGATCACAATGAGCAGCAATGTGGTCAGCTGCATGAGTGATAAATATTTCCAGGCCATCGTGTTCGGATGCCTGAACAAGACCCAAGTGCCGGGAAGGCAGTTCAAGGTCATCCAGTTTTGGAACAGCACCAAAAACAGTAACATCTAAGTCTGCCAGCGCTTTTCGCAGCATTATTTCATGACGTGAACTGCCAACGCGATTAAGAATAACGCCTGCAAGATTCAAATCAGGACGATGATCTCGGAATCCTCTCACCAGTGCTGAAACGGAAAAGGACATCCGCGAAGCATCCACGACGAGAACAACCGGAAGCCCCAATGAAACAGCGAGATCGGCAGCACTTCCGGAACCATCAGCGGCACCGTCAAACAGCCCCATCATTCCTTCCACAAGAGCAATATCAGCTTCGGCAAAAAAGTTCTGACTGAGTGAACCCAAATTCGATGCGTTCATCGCCCAGGGATCCAGATTAACGCATTCTTCTCCGGTGGCGGCTTTGTGAAACGCCGGATCAATGTAATCTGGTCCGGCTTTCGCAGACACTACCTTGAGGCCTTTGTTTCTGAAAGCTCGCAACAGTCCAAGCGTGATAACCGTTTTGCCACTGCCGGAAGAGGGAGCAGCAATCAGAAAACCCGGTTTTCGAACGTAATTCATCCCGCTTTGCTGTCAGCTTTCAGGCCCAGCGGATCGGACTCAAGCACCCGCCCGTCAAGCGCACCGAGCCAATCCAGTGCTGAACGCAACCGGACAGCCTCACCGACAACAACAATCGCCGGCGGCTTGACGCCGGAATCTTCGAGATCGGACAAAGAGGCCTCTAATGTGGTTTCCAGAACTTTCTGATTGTCGGTAGTGGCTTCGCACACAAAAGCGACGGGCTCGTTCGCCGATCTACCCGCATTCAGGAGACGGGAACGGATGTTTTCCCAATGTTTCATCGCCATGTACATGATAATCACAGGTGAGCCGTTCGCAACAGCCTGCCAATCAATGGCATCCGGAACGATGCCGGAAGCATCGTGCCCTGTAAGGAATGTGACCGAATGGTTGATATCGCGGTGCGTGGCAGGAATTCCGGCATAGGCAAGCCCGCCAATACCGGCTGAAATGCCGGGCACAACACGAAACGGGATATTGTTTTCAACGAGCGTCAGCGCTTCTTCCCCACCGCGTCCGAAAACAAACGGATCGCCACCCTACAAGCGCAAAACCCGTTTTCCGGCTCTCGCAAATTCCACAAGCCTCAGTGAAATGTCACGCTGTTTGGGAGATGGCCTGCCACCCCGCTTTCCGGCGAAATGCAATGAAACGGTATCGCTTGCAAGATCAAGAATGTCTTCATTCACCAATGCATCATAGACAATGACATCTGCCTGCCGGATGGCATTCGCCCCATGCAAGGTCAGCAAACCGGGATCCCCAGGCCCTGCTCCCACAAGCCAGACGTGACCGGGCAAAAACTCCGGTAGTTCAGACATGAAATCCCGCTTTGTCATTTATACTGCCATTTCCGTCGAATATGTGCTTATACGGCCTCATGAGCAAGGTTGAAAGACAGAAAAAGCCTGAAAAATCAGAAGCTCCCCCGTTGCGTCGCGGCTGGACGACAGGTGCCTGCGCAACCGCTGCAACCAAGTCTGCACTATCTGCCCTGCTGACCGGAGATTTTATTGATCCCGTACAGATTTCCTTGCCCAAAGGCGACATGCCGTTCTTCGCTCTCGCAACTGAAAAAGAGGGGGATGGTTTTGCTGAAGCAGGCATCGTCAAGGATGCAGGCGACGATCCGGATGTCACCCACGGCGCTACCATCATCGTAAGGGTTGAATTCGGAGTGGCCAAGGAAGGCATCGTCTTCAAAGCGGGCGATGGTGTTGGCACCGTAACCAAATCCGGCCTGCCAATTCCGGTGGGAGAAGCAGCCATCAATCCGGTTCCGCGTCAATTGATTACTGAAGTGATCAAAAACCTTTGCAAAGAACATGGCGTTCAACCTGACGTAACGGTCACCATCAGCGTACCCGGAGGCAAGAAAATCGCCGAACGTACATGGAACCCGAGACTGGGAATTGTAGGAGGCATTTCAATACTGGGAACAACCGGCGTGGTGCATCCCTTTTCCTGTTCGGCGTGGATTCATTCAATCCATCGCGGCATTGATGTTGCTCGGGCTGAAGGCATAACGCATGTGTTGGGCGCTACCGGATCAACTTCTGAATCCAGTGCCTGCGCCATTCATGACTTCCCGGAAATCGCCATGCTGGACATGGGTGACTTTGCCGGCGGTTTGTTGAAATATTTGCGGCAAAATCCTGTTGATAAAATCACGCTTGCAGGCGGGTTTGCTAAATTCACCAAGCTCGCACAGGGCGCAATGGACCTGCATTCCGGAAGAAGCCAGGTAGACTTCGATTGGCTGGCGGAAGAAGCCGAGAAACTTGGCTTGAATCAAAACATGAAGCAGCAGATTCAATCTGCCAATACAGCAATGGAAGTCCTTGAAATGACTCAGAGAACCGCGACTGATCTGCCTTCACACATTGCTTCAACCGCACAGGATCAGGCTCTCGGCATTCTTCGTGGCGCTCCGGTGGAAGTGGAAGTGATGATCTTTGCCCGGGACGGTAAACTCGTGGCACGGACGGGTTGGAAATGACCAAAATCCTGATCCTCGGCGGAACGAAAGAAGCAGCTGAACTGGCAGCACAGCTGGTCGCGGAAAATCACGATGTAACCACCTCGCTGGCGGGGCGAACAAAAGAACCGGAACCCGTTTCAGGAAAGGTTCGCATTGGCGGGTTCGGCGGTATCGAAGGCCTTGCGGATTATCTGAAATCCAATGCAATCGAGCTTCTCATTGATGCAACCCATCCGTTTGCAAAACAGATATCTGACAATGCAGTTGAGGCTGCAAACCTTGCAAATGTAAAACTGGAAATCAAAACCCGTCCAGAATGGCAGAAGCAGGAAGAAGACCGGTGGATTGAAGTCTCGTCGCTTGACGCCGCACGCGATGCGATATCAGCAGGCGCGCGCGTTCTACTTGCTCTTGGCAGCCAGCATATTGATCTCTTCAGGACACGAAGCGACGTGTTCTATCTGGTTCGCATGGTGGACCAACCACCTGAACCTCTGTCCCTGCCCAACCATGAATTGTTGATCGGCAAACCTGATACCGAGTGGCAAAGGGAAAAGGAAACGCTGGAGCAATACGGGATTACCCACATTGTCTGCCGGAACTCCGGGGGAACAGGCGCCTATGCAAAAATCGAGGCCGCCAGAAACCTTGGCATCAAAGTCGTAATCGTGGCACGGTAGCGGCATGAATTTTGACTCAAAAATAGCTGTCGCTGGCGCAGGCAGCATTGGCTGTTTTGTCGGTGGCCTGCTCAAGGCAGCAGGCAGAAATGTTGTTTTCCTTGGGCGAAAACGCATTGCCGATGAACTCTACGGACATGGCCTCCATCTGACAGACTATTCGGGCATGGACTTAAACGTCCCGAATACGGATATCGAAATCTCGGAAGACCCGGATTTGCTCTCGCAGGCTAACGTGATCCTTGTTTGCGTCAAAAGCGGCGCGACGGAAACGATTGCCAATCTGATCAAGACCCAGGCGCCCGCTTCCGCGATTGTCGTCAGCCTGCAGAACGGAGTGAGAAACGCAGACGCACTGCGCAACATCCTGCCGAAGTTTGATGTCCGGGCGGGCATGGTGCCGTTCAACGTGGTGCAAATGGGTAGTGGCCGGTTTCACCGCGGCACAAGCGGCACAATGGTTGTGGAGGCGGGTGAGCCGGACATTGGAACACTGTTAAACGTTCCACATCTTAAAACTCAGGCATCATCTGACATGCAATCGGTTCTTTGGGGCAAGCTTATGGTCAACCTCAACAACGCGCTCAATGCCTTGTCGGATGTTCCATTGGTCGAGGAACTGAAAGACAGGAATTGGCGCCTGAAGCTGGCAGACCAGATGACAGAAGCGATTGCCGTGATGAAAACAGAGGGGATTTCTCCGAAACCGCCCTCACCTGTCCCGGCTTGGGTTATCCCCCATATCCTGCGCCTGCCAACACCGCTGTTCCACGCTGCAGCCAAGCAAATGCTGGCCATCGATCCGCAAGCCCGCTCCTCCATGTGGGAAGACATTCAGCAGGGACGGAGAACCGAGATTGACGAATTGCAGGGCGAAATCATCCGTCTTGGTGAGAAACATGGCATCGCGACACCAGTGAACCAACAGACTTTTGAACTGATCAGGAAGTTGGAGGGCGGCGGTGAAAAGAGCTAATAAAGGTTTCTGAATTGTAACGCCAGCTTTGAGCCCAGGGTGGACATACATCTATTGGTTTGTTGAAGGTTGGATGGGTCGAATCTAGAAAGATATTTCATTATCATCGCTTTTTGTGGTATCGCATGACGAACATGTGGAACTTGCAGGGGATGCTTTCTTGACTTGGAGTGTTGAATGCGACGTGTCGCGAAGTTGGTTGATCGAAAGTCTTCGTGACTTTCGGGACAAATATAAGACTGCAAAAAAACAAACAAAATTCTCTCGTCTGCCTGTGCTGGCTGCACATGACCGTTACGACAGTCTTTATGCGGCAGCAGTTTCAAGTGATATTGAGAAAGCTAAAGCGATATGCCTGAAGCTTAACGCGGACAATAAACTGCATGCCGGGATTGTAGAAACTGTCCAACGCTTGGAATGCGATTGGAGTTCAGATCACCTTAGCATCCACGAAATAGCAAATGCGTTCTGGACGTTGCGGCGGGTACTTGAGAATCACAAAACCCACAAAGCAATGGATAGGCATGCTGCTCTCGGAAGAGGTTTGATAGTTGTTCGCAATGGCGAACAGCATAGTTTTGGCGCACAGCTGCTGGCGGATCGATTGGAACGCAGCTATTGGGAGGTGGATTTAATCCTCGATGCAAGCAATCAGGCTGTTTTGGGGCGTGTCGAACAATCTCCATATTCGGTGTTGGGATTCTCCGTTGGATGTGATCAGAATTTGCTGGGTCTCGCAGATTTGATTTCCAGTGTACGGTTGAGAAGTTGCAGCAAAGAAGTGAAAGTTCTGGTTGGAGGGCCGGTATTTCAAGGTCCACTAAAGCAATACGACTTTTTAGGTGCAGACGCCGTATGTGATAACAGCGAAACGGCGATGCAACTATTTGGCCGGTTAGGCAAGTATCATGCATGATCAAACTGACAATACCGTTGATTTCCCAACACTTTCAGCAATCCAGTTACAAGTTTTGCTTGGACAATGTGCTGACCTAACCATATTATTATCTAACAATCTAACAGTCACAGATGTTTTGGGTTCCCCAGATTTCGATGGAGAAATCCTGCAGAACTGGAAGGGGCAAAGACTGGAAACTCTGGTAGCCAGAGATAGCCTCGGAAAACTGGCACCACTTCTTGAAGATAATGCCGCAACAAAAACCAACGAAACGCGTTGGAGACATCTAAATTTCGTTGTGGAAGGAACATCTGATCTTCCTTTACTCACAAAGTTTTTTCGCTTTGCTAACGAAGGAACTGCCCATCACCTGATCTGTGCTCGTAATCTAGGCCCATCGTTGGATATTCAACAACGCTTCATGCGCTTGGAAGCGACAATGCTTAAACAAAATCATTCCAAGACTGCATCTACAGATCGCTCCTTTGAGTCTTGGAAAGTTGTAGCAAAGGTAGTAGCGGAGATTGCATCACCTGGTGCGGATAAAGAGGCAATGGATACCCTGGCGAGTATTGAGAAGCTCTGCATTCTTGAGGCTCTAAAAAAATCCAACGGTAATGAGCACAAGGCAGCGCAATTGCTTAACATCTCTGTTAACAGGTTGAGGAGACAACTAAGGCCTTCCTAAGCGATGACCATTTCGTCCTACACACCAGACCTCCGCAACCATTCTGCCAAAACACCCCCAAATGCGACCAAACATGTGTCGCACGCCTGACTTATCTGCTGACCGCCGAGCCTGTAGATTTGTTCAAAACGGCTTTATAGGGGTGAACCATGTCACTACTTGAAGGCAAAAAGGCACTCGTCACCGGCGCTGCGGGGGGCATCGGGCAGGCAATTGTGAAAGCATTGCAGGCCGAAGGTGCCACGGTCACCGGAAGTGACATGGCGGAATGCAATGCTGATTTCTCAATTGCCGGCAACCTGATGGATACGCAATTCTGCGACAGCCTGCCTTCAAAAGCATCTGACCTCATGGGCGGCCTCGACGTTCTCGTCAACAATGCAGGGATCATCACGCGTGGCGATATTACAGCCGCAACCGATGAAGACCTGCAGAAAACCATGGCGATCAATGTTGAAGCACCGTTCAGACTCTGCCGTGCAGCCATCCCGATCATGGCAGAAGCAGGCGGTGGCGCGATCGTCAACACCTCATCCTGCTGGGGTGTTCATCCCGGCCCCAATCATCCCGTTTACGTAATGTCCAAAGCGGCAATCGCATCACTGACCCGATGCCTCGGCATGGACCACGCCCACCAGAACATCCGGGTAAACGCCGTCTGCCCGAACGAGGTCAACACACCCATGATCCGAACCGGGTTTGAAATGCGCGGGCTTGATCCGGACAAGGCAATTCAGGAACTCAACGCTTCTGTTCCGCTGGGCCGGATCGCGGAACCGGAAGACATTGCTGACGTGATTGTATTCCTTGCATCCGACAAGTCACGCTACATGTGCGGTGCATTGCTGGAGGTAAATGGCGGGAAACCGGTGCAATGAGCAGATTCGCTGACAAGGTCGTTCTGATTACCGGAGGACGAAGCGGCATCGGAAAGGCATGCGCGGAAAAGTTCGCCGAAGAAGATGCAACCGTAGTGACAGCCCAACGCGGCAAGGACGAAACCTGTGAATACATTGAAGCGGATTTTCTGAACCCGGACGCCCCTGAAACTGTCATATCCGAAACGGTTACCCGCCATGGCAGGCTGGATGTTCTGGTCAACAATGCAGGCCTGATGCGCGAAGGAACAGCGCTTGAATTTAGCGAACAGGATTGGGCCGATACAATTCAGATCAACCTCACAGCGCCTTTTCTTCTCATCAAGCACGCACTACCGCACCTCATCTCAACGGGCGGGTCAATCGTGAATATCGGCTCAATCGAGGGATTGGGTTCCAACCCGCGCCATCCAGCCTATTGCGCTTCCAAGGCCGGGCTGCATGGGCTTACCCGTGCAGTTGCCGTGGATCACGGGCCGGATGGCGTACGGTGCAATGCGGTTGCGCCCGGCTGGATCGATACCGAACTCAACACCGCGTTTATCGAAAGCCTCGGGGACCCGGAGGAGTTTCGCAGAAAAATCGGTGGAATTCACCCGGTGGGGCGGACCGGGAAGCCGAGAGAGATAGCTTCCTTGGTCGCCTGGCTTGCCTCAGAAGAGGCAGCCTTCGTGACCGGACAGGTCTGGACAGTTGACGGCGGGCGTATGAGCAAACTGAGCCTGCCCTGATCACACAATGTTTTACTTCGATGTAATCATCGAAACATAGGCAAGGGTGAATGCAAAAACTGCAGTTGCACCGATTACGGCACTAAGCAAAAGAATTGTGGTTTCCGGCATGTCAGATTCTCCTTTTTCAGAGAATTTATGCTCACCAAAACACTTTATCATTGACCTAAATCAATAAGATTCTGGGTTAATACAAATCAACAAGTTTCAATAATTTTCATATATAAAATCGTTTAAGGCACGAACGATTTTCGCA
>JBCCYR010000046.1:0-11513 GCA_039189355.1 Pseudomonadota bacterium | reverse complement strand
TGTCTTTAGAAGGAATCGCAAGCCTGAATCCCCACTTTTCTCTCTATTAGTGCATGCATTCGCCCGGTACAACAAAAACGCAATGAAAACCCACAATAAAGGCTCGATTAGGTCTATAGCGGCAGATTGTTACACTGCGTTTCTTTTTTGGCTGACTGTCTTCAAATGTCACGAATCCATGGCTATATGAAATAAAACAAAATCCTCCCGGGAGTTGAAAATGAGTGGAATCGATGATCGCGGCGATGCTTTTGAAAAAAAGTATGCTCATGATGCTGAATTGCAGTTCAAGGCGGAGGCACGCCGTAACAGGCTTTTGGGCCAGTGGGCGGCTGAAAAGCTGGGTAAAACCGGCGATGAGATTGATGAATATGCAAAGGAAGTCGTCCGCTCAGACTTCGAAGAACCCGGAGATGAAGATGTTTTCCGCAAAATCCGCGAAGACTTCGATAACGCTGGGGTAGACCAGTCCGACCACCAGATTCGCCGTACCATGGAAGAACTGATGGAGTCGGCAATTGATCAAATCAAGAATGAATCTTGATTTCCCGACTTAAAGACAGTCTGGTTGATGACAAAGCAGTCCCCATGGCTTGGTGTGCCATGCGGGACACACAGCTCGTCGGAGCCATTGCGAGACAAGGCTATTCGGCAGTTTTGCTGGATGCGCAGCACGGTTTCCATGACGAACAGAGTTTTCTGGAATGCATCCCGCACATCATCATGGCCGGAAAGTCCCCGATTGTGCGCATTCCGGTAGACCGTTGGGATTTGTGCCAGAGGGCTCTGGATTTCGGAGCCTTGTCTGTCGTCGCCCCCATGATCAATACGATTGATGATGCGCTCGCTTTTGCAAAGGCTACGAAGTTTCCGGCAACTGGTGACAGGTCCTATGGGCCGCGTTATGCGGCCTCCCTATACGGCATTTCGACGGATGAATATGTAACTTCAGCAAATGCGCATACGTTTTCACTTGCCCAAATCGAAACAGCCGAGGCCTATCAAAACCTGGATGACATTTTGTCAGTCGATGGCATTGACGGCGTATTGATGGGACCGTCCGACTTTTCGATTTCTGTTACGGGAAACCAGACTCCTGATGTTTACGGAAATGAAACAGTCGACATGATCCGTGATATTGCGGAGCGAACCAGGTCAAAAGGCAAGGTAGCCGCTGCATTCACCATGAATGCGGAGCATGCAAATCTTGTGTATTCAATGGGTTACCGGCTGATTTCAATCACGATAGACAGTTCAATTGTTTCTGACGGGGCTGCAAAATCGTTTGAAGGTCTTGATTTTTAAACGATTGATCACTTCTGCGTGTCCGATTTGCCATTCGGGGTATTGTTGTTGATTCCGCTAACCGCAGATTAATCGTTTATCTGTAGGATTTAGGGCAAAGCTTGAGTTTTTAGCAAAGACACGTAGCAATGCCGAATGCCGGAGCCATTCTAAAGTCTGGGGTTGATTCTGATCTGCTGCCTGGGGTCGCAGCTGATGCTGGGTACGATTGCGTATTCAGCACGACAAGGGGCGAATTCCACTACGAGTTAAGAAATTATTCCGGTATTGCGCAGATTTCCGCGTTGCAGAAGGATTGGCGAGCTCTGGAAAGCGTTTCTTCTGAAGGATTTGACTACTTTCAAACCTTCGACTGGTGCCATGGCTGGTGCAAGGAATTTACACAGCAAGATGAGAACAATTCGTCGTCATCAATACCGAGCGTTTACGCGCTATTTGCAAACAACAAGGCAGTGATGATCTGGCCCTTAATGAAGGTGCGGTCGCGTAACGGCTTGTCGTTTCTGGAAACATTGTCGATGCCACTTGGGCAGTATTCAAACTTGCTGTTCGAAAAAGATTTTGTAGATGCTGGCCTTGCTCGTCAGGTTTGGGAGACGATCAAGGGTTCCTCTGGTGTTGATGCCGTTTCGCTCACCAATTACCCGGCAAACTGCTTCATGGCGGAAGTGCTTAAAGATGAAGGCGTAGAAGAGATCGTCGAGCAGGTCTCTTCCATTCTTGATTTCTCCGGAATTGAGAGTTGGGAAAGCTATTTTGCTTCTCTCAGTAAAAGCCAGCGCAAGGAGCGCAACCGGAAACTCAAGAAACTTGAAGCGATGGGAAGCCTGACGTTTGAAGTTCATTTTCATGATGGTGAAATGTTCAGCGAACTTGTTAAGACTGCTGTCGACATGAAGCGGGAATGGTTGCGCGTAACAAGTCGTCACTCGCAGGCCTTGTTTGAACAGGAGAGCAAGAAGTTTCTTTCCGCTTTGACCCTTTTGGATGCTGAAAGTTCGTCAGGTGAAGGTCCTGTAGTCCAATCCCTGAATCTGGATGGTGCACCAATTGCGATAGAATTGGGGATGCTGCGCAATCGCCATTACTATAGCTATCTTGGTGCCATTAATCTTGATTGGGCAGACTATTCACCAGGCAAGGTGCAGATCGAAATGTCACAAAAATGGGCACTTGAAAACGGTGTGGAAAAGTTCGATTTCCTGAGTGATCCATCGGACTACAAGAAATCCTGGAGCAATCTTTGGGTGCCGGTAAAAACACGGTATTTTTCAGTTACGGCACGTGGCTGGTTATACTGCTCCTTGTGGAAAGCGCAGTTGAGACCTTTATTGCGGAACGCCTATCAGCGTTCAAACCCGAACATGCGCAAACACGTTAACCGGCTTCTAGGGCTGACGTCAAAGTCCTGAGGTCGACGACAAACTCGGCCTTAAACCGGTAACCTTCTGCATTAAGGTTAACCACCTGTTTCGCTTTTAAATCAAATAAAGTTGATCAATATAAGCCGATATACACCTCTTTTGAGTACATGAATCTACTATTTGCGGAGTAGGATAAATGTCACAATCAATCATTTCAGACTGGAAGCCGGAGTTTGCTGAAAACTTCGGACAAGAAGCCAGATTATTGCACCATCGTCTCAGTGAAACCGGCTTGTTTACACATGACGCACTGGCTGAGCTGATCGAGGCTTTTCCGGAAGCTGCCTACAATTTGAATACCATGGGCTATGACCACGATAATCCTGAGTGGCGTGAAGGCGTTATCAGAAGCACATCCGGCAAAGACGTAATTCAGGCCATCAATCAGGGACGCATGTGGCTGAACTTGCGTATGGTCGAGACCGTTGATCCAAGATACGGAAAACTGCTGAATGAAATTTTTGATGAATTCGAAGGGTATGTTCCGGGATTTAAAACATTCAAACGCAAGTTTGGAATTCTGATTTCCTCGCCAAAGGTTCAGGTGTTTTATCACGCTGACATTCCAGGTCAGTCTTTGTGGCAGGTTGAAGGCCGCAAGCGCGTATACGTTTATCCCAATCGTGCACCATATCTTGCGCCAGAGCATTTGGAAGGCATTATTCTGGGTGAGACCGAAGAAGAAATCCCGTATGATTCAAAGTTTGATGACGATGCGCTGGTTTATGACCTCGGTCCGGGCGAAATGGTGCACTGGCCACTGAATTGTCCACACCGTGTTGTCAACGAGGACTGCCTCAACATTTCTGTTACGACAGAACACTGGACAGATGACATCCGTAAGTCCTTTGCGGTCAATTATGCAAACGGTGTTCTGCGCCGTTCATTCGGTGTGGAACATCCTTCCCAGTCGATTTCAGGCCCTACGGTTTACGCCAAAGCTGCCATGGCTGTTGCATGGAGAAAGCTTAAGCTGGACCAGTCCAAAAAGGTTGTGCGGATGATCGACTTCACACTCGATCCGAAAGCCAAGACAGGCATGGTCGATATTCCGGCTTTTGCAAAATAAACCGCTAAAGCTCAATCTGCTTCAAAAACCTTGAAAAAACCATCAAACCTTCCGGCCATGGACCATGGCCGGACTCATGGTTGATATGGCCGCTTTCACCAGCATCCATGAACAGTGACCCCCAGGCTGCTGCCATGTCCTCAGCTTTTTCAAATGAGCAAAAGTGGTCATTCCGGCTTGCAATCGTGACGGAAGGGAAGGGAAGCGGCTCACGTGATGCAGGACCAAATGTCATGAGATGACGTGGTTTTATATCCGGATTTTCCACATCAGGCGGAGCAACTAGAAGTGCCCCCTTTATTTCACTACCAAGTTCCTGTGCAGCCTGAACAATGACCTGACTGCCAATCGAATGTCCGACAAGAAAAACGGGTTTCGTTGTCTTGGAAACGGCCTCGATCAGATTGGCTTTCCAGTCTTCAAATACCGGTTTGTGCCAGTCACCCATTTCGACACGGCGTGCCGAGGTTATGTTCCGTTCCCACCGGGATTGCCAATGGTCCTCGTTTGCACCTTTGTATCCGGGAACGATCAGTATTTCTGCATCAGATGTTTTCATGGATGGCAGATGGCTGTTGCTGCCATCCATGTCAAGCGTGGGATTGATTATTCAGCCGCAGGTGCCGGTGCAGGTGCAGGTGTTGTTGATTCAACCTGGCCGCTGGTGGCTGATCCATCGTTGAATGTCACTGTGGCTTCACCTGAGAAGAATGCCGCTGCACCAAGCAAAAGGACAATAAACACCAGGGCGAGCAGCAACCACTTGCCTGTTCCACCGCCAGTGTCATGGCTGGTCTGGTAATCGCTCGTTCCGCCGCTGGCCATTCTGTTTCGCTCAAAGTCATGTTCGTAAGTCATGATGTTTTCCTCCTTTGGGAGAAGGCATCATGCAACCCAACCCCGCCAAAATGCGGGCAGAACAAGTCACGTTTGATATTGATATGTTACGGCTTGCCGTCAGCCAAACACACGTTTGAAAATCGTATCAACATGTTTGGTGTGGTAAGAAAGATTGAATTTCTCCCGGATTTCGTCCTCTGACAAGGCAGCTGTAACTTCATCGTCGCCAAGCAGTTCTTCGAGGAAATCCTTGCCTTCTTCCCATACTTTCATCGCATTGCGCTGAACCAGGCGATATGAATCTTCCCGTGAAATTCCGGCCTGAGTAAGCGCAAGCAAGACACGTTGTGAGTGAACCAGGCCCCGAAACTTGTTCAGGTTTGCCATCATGTTGTCAGGGTAGACGAGCAGCTTTTCAACAACGCCGGTCAACCGGACAAGTGCAAAATCAAGCGTAACGGTAGCATCCGGGCCGATCATGCGTTCGACTGACGAGTGGGAAATATCGCGTTCATGCCATAGTGCCACATTTTCCATTGCGGGTATGCTGGCACTGCGGACAATGCGGGCAAGGCCGGTGAGGTTTTCAGTCAATACCGGGTTACGCTTGTGCGGCATGGCAGAAGACCCTTTTTGTCCTGGTGAGAAATATTCTTCTGCTTCCAGAACTTCAGTGCGTTGAAGGTGACGGATTTCCGTGGCTATCCGTTCGATTGAAGATGCAATCACGCCAAGTGTTGCAAAGAACATTGCATGGCGGTCGCGCGGGATAACCTGGGTTGATACAGGTTCGGCTGTCAGACCCATCGCTTTTGCAACGTGCTCTTCAACGCGGGGATCAATATTGGCAAACGTGCCGACTGCACCAGAGATTGCACAAGTCGCAATTTCCTCCCGTGCGGCTTCCAGCCTCTTTTTGCAACGGTCAAATTCGGCATAGGCCTGAGCCAGTTTTACACCAAATGTTGTGGGCTCTGCGTGGATGCCGTGTGAACGGCCAATCGTGATTGTGTCCTTGTGCTCGTAAGCGCGGGTCTTGAGTGCAACGAGAAGCTTGTCCATGTCCTGAAGCAACAGGTCTGATGCCTTGACCAGCTGCACGTTGAAACATGTATCCAGCACATCAGATGAAGTCATGCCCTGGTGAACGAAACGGGCGTCAGGCCCGACAATTTCAGCCAGGTGGGTCAGGAAGGCTATGACATCATGTTTGGTGACGGCTTCGATTTCGTCAATGCGATCCACATCGAATTCCACGTCTCCCGCCTTGTCCCAGATGGTTTGAGCGGCTTCTTTCGGAATGACGCCAAGATCGGCCAGGGCATCACAGGCGTGGGCTTCGATTTCAAACCAGATTCTGAATTTTGATTGCGGCGACCAGATATCGGTCATTTCCTTGCGGGAGTAGCGCGGTATCATGAGAAATTCCCTGTTCTTCGCGCTCCGATTAACATTGCAGCACAAAGCTTACAATCTTCAGAAAAGTAATTTGGCCAATCTCCAACAGGAATTCATATCGAAGGTTGAAATTTTTGGAAAATCGTCCTTTATTCAACAGTTGAATCACATCAGCTGAGGGGATTATTTATGCTGAAGTTCGCCCGTAATCTGACACTATCGGCACTGATTGTGTCCGGCTTTACGCTTGCAACACCTGCGGTCGCAGAAGAAGTTTACATGATCCGAGGTTTTCTGAACGTTTTTTCTGACGGAATGAACCAAATGACCCGTCAATTAAAGGCACGGGGGATAAAGGCAAAGGCGATCTCCAATGGAGATTGGCGCAATGTTGCAAGTGATATCATCAAGCGCTCAAAGCAGAAGAAAGTTTCCTATCCGATTGTGATTGCCGGGCATTCCCTTGGGGGTGTTGAAGCGCCAAGCTTTGCCAATATGCTTGGCGCTGCCGGTGTTCCTGTTGCGCTGGTAATCGGCCTTGATCCGGGGTTCAGCAATCCGCCTGCTTTCCGCAAGGGCGCACGACAGGTTGTCAACTACAAGATTCCTTCTGGCAAGAATTATCGGCGCGGGCCGGGTTTTAACGGCAAGATCACCACGATTGACGTATCCAAATTCGGTACAGACCACGTCGGTATCGACAAAAACAAGAAAGTTCAGGCCCTGGTTATAAGCCGGATCCGCAAAACGGTTAAAAAGTAGCCTCTTACTGAAGCGGGGTGGTTACAGCCAGGTACCTTCCGTCAGGTCCTTCAAATCCGACTTTCCTCATCAGAACAAGGATGGCAGCAACCGGTGTTCCGTTTTCCGGAAAGTAGGTAATAAGATCGGCAAAGTCATAATCCAACGGGCAGTTTCTGCTGGATGGAATCGATGTATCTTCATGCAGAACGCGTGTTGTGTCACCATCAGCAATTCCGATTTGCGTCAAGCGGAAACCGGCAGAAGCACCGAAATCTGCACAAACTGATGGCGCAGCCAGTTCCAGACGGTCAAGGCGGAACTCAATATCTTCATCTATCGGTGGAACCACGATGCGAGGATTGGCGACCATGCGTTTCGTGTCGATGCCTTTTTCGGTTGGCTGGTTGGTGGCAACCAGATTGCCTCTGTCTTCAAAGCTTTTCATGACCGGGCCAGCCAGAATTCTGGCTTCTTCCCTGGCGTCGAAAACGGTTTTCGTTTCATCCTCCAGCCGCGCACGGAATGGCGATCCTGCGGTCCATTGATCGGTTGCTGTGTCAATCACGTAAATATTCGAGTAGGGGAAGCCGGAACCATCCTGAACGCCATACTCTTCAAAGGCGAATAATCCGCCATCGATTGAAAAGCCGTGAATATGCCGTTTGGCAAAGTCTCCTGCATGGGTGCTCAATGTACCCAGGGCGATCAATGCAAGCGTCATTGCAGCCCTTGAAATAATGTTCAACATGATTGTCCTCCAAACTGCCCCTTTGAAGTTGCCGATTTTAATCGGGATACTTTTTACGATACGCCGGCAACACGTCGTTTTCATGGCTATCGGCGTTATATATGCCACAAGCAATTGCACGTGCTGTAACACTTGTTGCACAGGCTCCGAGATCGATCCATTCACTTGCTTCAGGTTTGACGCCACTGCCTGCTGTAGAAACTGAGAAAATCAGGTCGCCATCCATTGGCGTATGCGCAGGCCAGATTGCACGTGCAATACCGTCATGTGCGGCGATCGCCAACCGTTTGGCTTCCGCCTTGGTCAGGACAGCATCGGTTGCCACAATGCCAATGGTCGTATTTGTATTGGGTTGAACCGTTTGGCGGAACTTTATGTTGATCGCATCACGGCTCTCCGGAAGAACACGCGGGTATCCGTGTGCTCCGAATTCCCCATCTTTCTCAAACATGGCAGCATGAAAGTGTCTGGTATCGCCAACAAGTGTGCTGCCAAGAGCATTCACCGCGAACAGGGCGGCGACTTTAATGCCGTTTTCCATTGTTATGGATGCCGTGCCAAGCCCGCCTTTCAGACCGGCGACAAGCGCGCCGGTTCCCGCGCCTTGAGACCCCAGCAAGAAATCTTGCGATGCATTTTCAGCAGCCTGCCAGCCAAAATCGCGGTAAGGTGGAAAGTTGCCCCAATCCTTGTCGCCTCCATTGATCAGGTCAAACAGGATTGCTCCTGGTACAATTGGAACGTTCACCGGTCCTACCGCAAATCCGCGCCCCTTGTTCCGCAGCCATGCCTGAACGCCCGAAGCTGCATCCAGTCCGAAAGCAGACCCACCGGACAAGACAAGGGCGTCGATGCCCTCGACTGTGTTTTCCGGTGACAGAAGCTCCGTGTCACGTGTTCCAGGCGCTCCTCCATGAACCGCGACCGAAGCAATTTCGGGTTTGTCACAAAGCAAAACGGTAACACCGCTTTTCAGGTTTTTGTCCTGTGCGTTGCCGACCTTGAGGCCGGCTATGTCTGTTATCGAGTTTCGTGGCCCCGGTTTCATTGTGTTTCCAAAGCAGGATCATGTGGAACCAGATTTTCACCGTCCCACACCTGTAGCTTATAAGGATTGTACTTGCTCGAACCGTCAGCGTTGAACCGAACCGTTCCCAAAATGGTCTCGAATGCCCGGTTCTGAAGTTCGTCTAAGGGCGATTTTGACTTGTTGTTTATGATTTGTGTTGCGATTTGTATGGCAGCGTATCCGTTGTAAATCTGTCTGTCTGTTTGAATTTCACGTTCTGCGAGAAGCTTTTCAAGTTCCTTGTTCGCCGGGACTGGCGCCATAATCACCTTTACACCTGCAGGTACGGTTTTCGCGTCTTCAATGAATGGCAGCACCGCTAATGCATCGGATGTCATGAGATCGAGATTGATGTCAAATTCCTTCATGTTGCGTGCAATGGTGAAAAGGTCTTCGACAGTTGCAGAGGCAATGAAAACTGCCGTTACGCCTGAACGTTGCAATCGTCTCAACAGCCCTGCCTGGGTCGATTGGGCAGCACGGAACGTGTCCGAAAACTGTGGGGTCAAGCCTGCTTCATCCATTTTCGCCCTAAGGGCATCTGTGAAGTTGCGTCCGTAAATTGTTCCGTCATCCACGATTGCGTAAGGCGTTGTCTGCCATAGCCGGTTGATTGACTGTGCAGCAATTTCTACCGGATAATCGTCACCCGGTGACAGCCGCCACAGGTTCCATGCTTCCCGTTCCCGGTCCTTGACCAGCCGGACTGATCGTGCGCCAGCCACCAGAACCGGAACGTCCGTATCTGCGAATTCGTCAGCAACGGCTTTTGCAGGTGCGTTGCATATGAGCCCCACAACAATAGTGGAGTTTTGTTGCTTCAAATCACTTGCTGCCATCGCACCAAGGTCCGGATCACAGCCGTCATCGGCAATAAACAGGCGGTGTTCCTGGCCATGTTTTTCCATGGCAAGCTTGGCGCCGGTGCGGAAATTTTGTCCGGGCTCAGCAGCGTTGCCGCTAAGTGGTATGGAGAGGCCTATGGTGTCGGCGTTTGATGCTGAAAGAAAGCCAGCCGTACTCAACAGGAATACGAAGAAAACCGCAATTTTTGCAAACAGAGCGCTGAGTCGGTCTTTTACAATCATGCCAAGACAGATATCGCGCTAAAGCGTGAATTAAAAGAAGTATTGGCAGCATTTAAAGATAACTTGAATTTCGGAGGATTTGCCTGGAGGCAGAAACGATCCGGTTTTTTCATTCGTGGGGTGTATTCAGCAGTGAAAAACGTTATCTAGCAATAAAAGAATTAGGAGTTTCTCATGGCTGGCTTGCCTGACAGCATTGACGCGACTGAAAGCATGCTTGCAGCAAATGGTTATGTGGCGGACCGTTCGCTCGCAACCGTACTGTTTCTGAGCCTCAAAATGCGGCGGCCACTGTTTCTTGAAGGCGAAGCCGGGGTTGGGAAGACCGAGATTGCCAAAGTGTTGAGTGCCGCACTTGGCTGTCCCCTGATCCGGATGCAGTGCTATGAGGGGCTCGATGTTTCATCAGCTGTTTATGAATGGAATTATGCTGCTCAGATGGTGGAAATCCGGATGCGGGAAGCATCAGGCGAGGCAGATAAAGAGGCACTTGAACAAGGCGTCTTTTCCGAAAAGTTTCTTATCAAACGGCCATTGTTGCAGGCGCTGGAAGGGGAAGCGGGCAAGGCACCTGTACTTCTGATCGATGAACTTGATCGAACAGATGAGGCTTTTGAAGCGTTTCTGCTGGAAATACTGTCTGATTTTCAGGTTACAATTCCAGAGCTTGGTACTGTCAAGGCTGCTGAGCCTCCCATTGTGATCATTACCACAAACCGGACCCGTGAGATTCACGATGCCCTGAAGCGGCGTTGTCTCTATCACTGGGTGGATTATCCTGATGCGGAGCGAGAGCTGGCAATCATCAACAAAAAAGTACCGGGATGCGGCGAAGCATTGTCGCGCGAAGTCGTCTCTTATGTGCAGAAGCTTCGTCAGCAAGATCTGTTCAAGAATCCAGGTGTTGCTGAAACGCTAGATTGGGCGTCTGCGCTTATTGAACTCGACAAGGTTGCCATTGATCCCCAGACCGTTTCTGACACAATTGGTGTTCTGCTCAAATATCAGGATGATATTGCGAAGATCGACTCCAGTGAGGGCCAAGAGCTTCTAAAGGAGGTCAAGCGGGAGTTGGCTGAGGCGTGAGTGAAACAATAAGAAGTGCCAATCCTGAAGGCCGCATAGCGGAAAACATTCTCTACTTCGCGCGCACTTTGCGAGCGGCGGGCATGAAACTCGGGCCTTCGAGCATTGTTGATTGTGTGCGAGCCGTGGAAGCGGGGGGTATTTCCGACCGGGATGATTTTTACTGGACCCTGCATTGTGTGCTGGTCAACCGACGGGAAGACCATGAAGTGTTTGATCAGGCTTTCCGGCTATATTGGCGTTCCCGCGAACTGGTTGAGAAGATGCTGCAGATGTTTTCTCCCCAGATGCGCAATGACGAGATTGCACAAAAACCAAAGGCAGCAGAATCCCGGGTTTCCCAAGCCCTGTTTTCGGGTCAGGAAACCCAGAAGGAAGTTGAGCGACCTGAAATAGAGATTGATGCCTCTTTCACCGCTTCGGCAAAAGAAGTTTTGAGAGACAAAGACTTCGCGCAGATGACGGTAGAAGAACTCGCCCAGGCCCGGGAAGCAATGGCGAAAATGAGCTTGCCGTTCAGCAAGGTCAGAACGCGCCGGTATCGATCAGTCAATCAGGTTGCGAAGGCTGATCCGCGCCGGATGCTGTCAAAAGCCATGCGAACCGGTGGCGATTTGGTGCTTCCGCAGTTCAAGGAACGCAAGGCAATTGAACCGCCGGTTGTCATACTTGCAGATATCTCAGGTTCCATGAGTCAGTATTCCCGGACGTTTCTGCACTTCTTTCATGCGCTGAGTGAAAG
>JBCCYR010000045.1:0-11600 GCA_039189355.1 Pseudomonadota bacterium | reverse complement strand
TTGCGTGTCCGGTTTCTACCGCAGTTTTGGCTGCCATGTCTCTGATTCTGTTTTTGAGAGCGGCCTGCTTTTCGCTATTCCTACTTGCTGCCTCATCATCCATGGTTTCCCTGATATCAGAAGCAAGTTCGGAGTTTTCTTCTTTCAGATCGGCAATTGATGTGGTTTCGCCTTGCTCCGGCGGGTTTTCAATTTCGCGACGCAGCATTGTTTGAGCGAGTTTTGCCTCGAGATTTATAACCTTGGCGTTCTCATTGATCAGCTTGTTGGTGAGATCCGAAACCTCGTCCAGCAGAGCCATTTCCTTGTCACTTCTGGTTTGCTTATTAGCGTCGTGTTTTTCGAGTTTTTTCTCTGCGCTTTCCAGCTTCTTTGTCACTGATTTCAATTCAGTTTCTGACTTCTTGAATTTCTGCTGTTCTTCTTTCAGGCCTTTTTTCAAATCTGCAAGCTCGTCATTGAGGGACTGGATTTTCAGAGTGCGTTCTTCGTCTGTAAGATTTATCGTCGACAGGGTGCCGGACAAGCTGTCGACTTTCGTCTCGCTTGCGATGAGCTCTATTTTGGTCTTGTTGAATTCCTCTTGAGTGTCGGAATTCCGCGTTCTCAATTCTTCATGGTTTGTGGTCAGGGTTTGCAGTTCTTCTGTCGTTTCCAAAAGTTTCTTGTTCAACCCTTCAATTTTTTCCTGATTTTCCTCAAGTTTGGTGCGCATGGTTTCCGCAGCCTTTTCAAGGCCTTCGATCTTGATCAGATGCTCCTTGCCGGACTGATTGAGACGGTTTGCTTCGTCTCTCCTTGTTTGGAGTTCCACAAGTTGGGTGGATGCCTTCTTGCGTAATTCTTCTATGCCAAGCTCAAGCCGGCGGGTAGTCATGGCATATTCCGCACGCAGCCGGTCTTTCTCAGCCTGTATTTCATTCAGGCTGAGGGGAAGTGTGCTTTCCACTTTTTGCTTTGTCAGCACAACAGCACGGTTCCAGATTGCAGGCGCAACAAGTAAGACCAGCAGGATTGCAGCGAGAAAACCGAGCGAAAAGTAGAGAATTATTTCAAGCAGCATGCTGGTTCCAGTATTAAACGGAATCTGGCTAAACCGACGGTTTCATTTTCACAATTGGATTAGACCGCTATGGATATACACCGCATCGCGCGAGATTAAAATCACATTCTGTATGAATAAGTTAATGGCATGAACAAAAAAGGCGCCACGATGGCGCCCTTTGATGACTTGTAGTCGTTCGATGATCAAAATGGATTAAGACGGGGTGTTCTGCGAAGCTTGAGGTATCCGACATTTACGCCCAAGCGTGCGCCAACTCCGGTACGGATCGGAACGAGATGAACGCCCTGCCGGGTCAGTGCTGTGACACCAACACCTCCAACCAGAAATGCAGAACCTGTGACACCAAGATATCTGTGATAAATGGTGTCGACTGCAGGAAGGTTATACACAAGCATCATCGTGCGGTTTCCATCGGCACCATAGTCCCAACCAATGGATGGTCCCTGCCAGAAGACTTTGTGATCTCCGGCATTTTTCGTGTAGAGAAAACCCTCGCCGTAACGCAGGCCGCCAATGAAAGCGCCACCGGCTTCCTCTCCCAGGATATAGCCATTGGGAAGGCCGTATTCCGCAAAGGTCTTTTCAAATGCTGCTGCAAGATTGCCGGAAGTTGCACCAAAAAAGCGGTGACCGGCGTCAACAACTTCCTGAGCGGAATAATGGTTGCTGGCTTGGGCATTTGCGTGTGCAGTATTGAACATGATCGCCGCCAGCAGAACAAGCCCGGCTAGCATGGCGTTCATTGTCTTGCTGAGAAAAGCATATTTCAGTTGATTAAGGTCTGACATTGGATTGCCTTCAAATACATATGGTTTTGTTTGGTCATCGATTTGAGGCAATTATTAATGAAAACCTTTTCTGAATGGTGAATCAAACGTGTCTTTTTTGGGGCAAATTGTACACAAAAGACGACTTGGAAGTGGGTATGGCTCAAATGAGGCTCAAAAAGAGACCAAATCTGTTTTATGGTCTTTGAAATGATTCGGGCCTAATAGAACGGTCGTGGCATCAAGTTGAAAACTTTATCAGGAACGAGGAAAAATGGTTAAACTTCCGGAACTTGCAGGATTGGACTTGGCGGCGCTGTTGTGTTCCCGGGTTTGCCACGATGTCATTTCTCCAGTTGGTGCCATAGCAAACGGAATTGAGCTTCTGGACGAGGGTGCGGACGACGAAACCTCTGAAATTGCGATGGATCTAATCCGGTCTTCTGCCAAGAATGCTTCCGCAAAGTTGCAGTTTGCAAGGATTGCGTTTGGCGCAGCAGGTTCGGCTGGCGCACATATTGATACCGGTGATGCGGAAGCGGTTGCCCGTGCCTTTTTCGAAAATGAAAAGAAAACCGACATCGAATGGGTTGGGGAACGCGCACTGCTTGCGAAGAACAAGGTGAAATTCCTGCTCAATCTTCTTTTGGTTGGTTTGGCGGCAATTCCACGCGGCGGGGACGTAAAAGTTGAAATATTCGACCCCAATGGAGATGCAAGTTTCAAGATCACATCAAACGGAATGAAGGCGAGGGTGCCACCTGCATTTCTTGATTTGCTGAATGGCACGTTTGAAGAAATGATTGATGCGCATGCCATCCAGCCGATTTACACTCTCCAGCTTGCCAAGGTTGCCGGTCTGTCCGTGACCGCTAAGCTGGAAGGTGAAAGCGTTGTGTTTGAAGCAGTCTCGGCGTGATAGATAATTAACCGGGCATTAACGCTATTTCCATGATTGGCGGCATCTGACATTCAATTTTTGGTGGTTAGTTCCTCTTTAAGGATGATTGTGTAAACTTTTCCCATAAACGCTTATCGGATGAACGCCATGAAGATTTTTATGCTGGTTGATGACTCGCCGGTTATTCGCAAGGTAGCGAACCGGATACTTACAGATATCGGTTTCGTTGTGGTTGAGGCCAATGATGGACTTGATGCACTTGAGAAATGTCGCGGCAACATGCCGGATGCGATAATCGTAGACTGGGATCTTCCCTCAATGACCGGACTGGAGTTTATCGAGGAATTCGTCAGGCTTGATGGAGCTGAAGACACCCGTATCGTTTATTGCACAAGTGAAATCATGGTCTCTGATATGACCAAGGCCAAACGCGCCGGATGTCATGCATTCATGATGAAGCCGTTTAACCGCGAGATACTGTTGCACAAGCTTGCTGAAGCGGGCATTTCCATAGATCAAACGCAAGCTGCCTGATCCTGAATTCCACCAACAGGACGAAACAAAAAAGCCCGCCAAACCGGCGGGCTTTTTGTTGAAACTTGTAAAAACAAATCAGGCAATTTCGCGCATATCGACTTCTGAACCATCCGGCTCGCGCAGTACGTATCCGCGGCCCCATACGGTTTCGATGTAGTTCAGACCATCCGCAGCGGCGGCAAGTTTCTTGCGCAATTTACAGATGAAGACGTCGATAATCTTGAGTTCCGGCTCGTCCATGCCACCGTAAAGATGGTTGAGGAACATTTCCTTGGTGAGTGTTGTGCCTTTGCGGAGAGAGAGAAGCTCCAGCATCTGGTACTCCTTGCCGGTCAGGTGAACACGCTGGCCGCTTACCTCAACTGTCTTGGCGTCCAAGTTAACTACCAGATCACCCGTTGTGATGACGGATTGTGCGTGGCCTTTTGAGCGGCGTACAATTGCATGAATGCGTGCAACCAGTTCATCTTTGTGGAACGGTTTGGTCATATAGTCGTCTGCACCAAAACCAAGACCGCGAACCTTGTCTTCTATTCCCGCAAGGCCGGAAAGAATAAGAATAGGCGTTTTGATCTTTGAAAGACGAAGTGTTCTGAGAACCTCGTAGCCCGACATGTCCGGGAGGTTCAAATCCAGAAGGATAATGTCATAATCATAGAGCTTGCCAAGGTCGACACCTTCCTCACCAAGATCAGTGGTATAGACATTAAAGCTCTCCGACTTAAGCATCAGCTCGATGCTCTGGGCCGTAGCGCTATCGTCCTCAATTAGCAATACACGCATCTTTTTCCCCTTTTGCCTGTCAGCACTGGCTTGTCTTGGTTGCCTCGTAAACCAGGGAACAAGCTATGGTTAATGGTTTGTAACCGACATGCTGATACATAATGGTTAACAAATTCTAATTCCTTGGCGCAACCTATAAAATGGCGTTAGAAAAACATGCTAAATCAATGAAATATATACATTTAGCATATTTTTAGATGTTTGACCGATCTTTGAAAGTGCCCGTTTTTGCGAATCATCTGTTAATTATCCGCTTTTTATGTTGACGGGCGTTTTCGGTTTACCGACCTTTAACATCCGCTGTTTATAATTAAGAAGTCGAGTAAACGAATTATTAACGCGGGGACAATTTCTTAATCTGAAGTTAACCGGCCGAAATCCGTTCTTGATGGCCTGGCGTGTATTTTGCCGGGGAGTAAAAATCGGGCACATTTAATGCCCACTGCGGTTCACAGGAGTATTGAGTATGAAATCGCGTGAAAACCTGCTCCGCCTGAAGCATTTTCAGGTAGAGGACAAAACCCGCCAACTGGCTCAAATCGACATGATGATTGCCGAGTTTGAAAAGATGTATGGCGATCTTCAGGCTCAAATCGACATTGAAGAAGAAAAAGCGGGCATTACAGATCCTGCCCATTTTGCCTATCCGACATTTGCCAAGGCTGCGCGTCAGCGTCAGGAAAACCTTGAAGGTTCAATCCGCGACCTTAAAGACAAACGCGTCAACGCGGAAGCTGCCCTTGATGAGGCGGATGAAGAACTCAAGAAAGCCCAGCGTCTCGAACAACGCGACGGTGGTACCGGATTGCTGGAAGATGCAATCGATGAGGTTACCGAAAACCGTGCAATGATGATCGGCTAGTCAGGCAAGACAAGCCAAATTACTCCTGCAACGCTCCGCCGAAGTTTCAGCGGGGCGGTTGTGTCATGTTGCCCGGCACGTTGCTTTTGACTGCTATGGTTCTTTTTCCGGAAAAACATAAGTCTGTGCACTATTACACAATAGGTGGAATAGGGAGCATGCTATTCTCGTTCCAGGTACATTGTTGCTGAAAGGGGCAAACTGAAAATAATTCGAAAGGTTAGTAAAATGATTTCCTTGCGATATTTTGGCTTTGTCGCTTTTGCTGTTTTTATTTCCCCCTTATTCTCTGCAATTCCAGCCTATACGCAGGAGGCACCTTGTAGCCATGATGCTTGTCGCGCCTCAATGCCACAAGGCAATGCTTGCCGTATTTATCTGAATTCTGATGATGGTGATGCGTCATTGCACAGAAGTGTATTGAGCGGACGCGTTGGCGGGGTAAGCCGTGCAGTTCCGGAAGGATGCTATCAACCGGGACAGGTTTATGGCCTGCAAGGTTGGAGATTTAATACCCGTGGAGGCCACAAGATCCGGCATATCAAGTTCTTGCAAGATAGTGAATCGATGGAATTCGCACTTGCTGATCATGATGGTAATGATTTTGCAGACGGATTTGTTTGGCTTGTGCCGCTACCCGACGGAATAGAGCTGCAAGAGACAGAACTGGTTGAATGCAATGGTGGCTGCCGGATTCCACTTGGTGACAAAAACCCGTTTGATACTGTTGTATTGCTCGGGTTTGAAGTGTTGCGTGATGGAGACAATGATGGGCATGTTCGGCAGTTTTCAGTAGGTCGAACTTCAGGTCCTCCCACCAGTCCCGAAATGCGCATCAATTTCAGTCATGACGACTTTGGATATCGTGCCCGGGTTCAGTTTGCCGTCCTGCCGGCTGGCACTGTTTCAGGAACCAACCGGATCGGCAAAAGTCACGAAGGACATACCGGTGGGTTTGGAACGGCAAGGGTCAGTAACCCGACTTCTCCCAATGCGGACTTGCGTGATGACACACCCGCAGGGGATTCGGTTTTACAGAGTTTTGGTTTCGCATTCGAGAATGACGGGCATTTTCTGGAAGATGTCGGGATAGAACGTATTAGCTTAGGTTATGAAGTCTGGTTCCAGGACAATCAGGCACGTGGTGAACGCCGCAATCCGGATGACCCGTTCATCTGGCGTGCCAGTTATGTCTTTCTCAACTAGTTAAATACCGGAAGGGTGGATTGATCACTTTCAATCCACCTTGTGCCATGATACCTCCCATTGGCTTTATGGGAGGTATCACGTTGATCAGACCATTTCGTCCGTTACTCTTGTTGGTTGCCAGCGTTTCGTTTGGCCTCGGCATTTCTTTGCCGCTCATGCGGTTTGAGAAACTGTGGCTTTTTGAAGAGACCCCATCGCTGCTGACAATTGTTGCGGATCTCTGGAAAGAAAACGAAATCCTGCTGACGATTGTTGTTGCAGCGTTTTCAATCCTGTTTCCTGCCTTAAAGTTGTTGTCGGCCCATCAGGCGGTTTACACAAGAAAAGCACCTGGTGGCTGGACAGCAGCGCTTGCAAAATGGTCGATGATGGATGTGCTGTTGGTGGCGATTGTCGTGTTTGCGGCCAAAACCAGCGGCCTTGCCAGCGCCATTTCCCAGCCTGGACTTTGGTTTTTTGCGCTATCCGCAGTTACGGTGGCCATCGCTTCATCAGGCATCGGGAAGCGGTGACTGAATTTTTTATGCTGTCTTTTCATTGGGATAAAACGGACATGGTTTGGTCAGAGGCCAACTGCTGAGTACAGGCAAACCGGTTGCCGTCACGAACGTAACGAAGATTTGACAACAAAGCTCTGTCCCAATGTTCTCAAGTGTTAAAGGTTCCATTATCCTAAGCATAGTTTTCACTTTGAGAGAAAAGCCATGACTATTTCCTTGAGCCGCCGCAGCCTTCTGGCCGGTTTCGCTTCCACTGCTCTTGCCTCACCCGCCTTGGCTACTGCTCCGATGCTGGGCATCAGCCGTCCGACTCATTACCGCTTTAAGATTGGTGCCTTCGAGGTAACCACGATCCAGGATGGTGTTATTCAGATCCCAGGCCCGTACCCGAGCTTTGGCAAGAACGCCTCTGAAGAAGAAGTACAGGCGCTGGCCGCAGCCCATTTCCTGCCAACAGAACAAGTCGAGATTGGTTTCACCGTTACCTTGGTCAACACGGGCAATGAGTTGATCCTGTTCGATGCAGGCCATGGCGGTGACACCGGACGCCGCCCTGATGCTGGCCAGCTGCTCGCGCGGCTGGCAGACGCGGGCTATTCTGCCGACCAGGTAGACAAGGTGGTGATGACCCATTTCCACCGCGATCATATCGGTGGTCTGATTGAGGCGGGCAAGCCTGCCTTCCCCAATGCCACATACGTAATGCCTGCGGCCGAGTTCGACTTCTGGTCGCCCGTGGAAAGGGCCGAGGCCGAGGCGACTGCCCAAGTTGGGAAATTGGTGCAATCCAATATCATGCCGCTGGCCGAGAAGGCGCAGATGATCCAACCCGGAGAGAGTGTTGTATCGGGCATCGAGGCCATTGATTCCTCAGGACACACCCCGGGGCACATGGCCTACAGCATTGAAAGCAACGGCGCGCGGCTCATGCTGATCGGTGATCTTTGCAACCATTATATCGTTTCGTTGAAACGTCCTCACTGGCACAATCGGTTCGATATGGACAAGGAAAAAACGATTGTGAAACGCAAGGAGATTCTGGGTCAAATTGCTGCCGACAGGATTCCTTTTGTCGGCTACCACATGCCCGGGTCTGCAGTCGGTTTTCTCGAATTTGATGGAGCTGGGTTCGAATTCGTCCCCGCCTCTTATCAGCTCAACTACTGATCCTTGATTCTGATAATGTGAGTGGAGCGCTGTGCTCCACTCCGTTCGTTGTCACTAAAGCCCCAGTTCTTTCTGAACTTCATCCAGCGATTTTTCGAGTGCGCCGAGCAGGTTGCGGACTTCGGCTTCAGAAATGATCAGCGGCGGACAGAATGCCACCGAGTCCTGAATGTTGCGGACAATCACGCCGTTCCGGATCAAGGCCTTGTTGGCCATCAGGCCGATCTGCCCGGGTACGTCACCGGCGGTTTTGGCCTGTTTGTCTGTCACCAGCTCCACAGCCGCGATCATGCCAACACCCCTTACTTCACCCACCAGCGGATGATCTGCAAGTGCATGCAGGCCGTTAAGAAAAATCTCACTGTTTTCCCGTGTTTTTTGAACCAGATCACGTTCTTCGATAATGGTGATGTTCTCAAGTGCCACTGCAGCGCCCACAGGATGGCCCGCGCCTGTAAACCCGTGGCCGAGCACGCCGATGCGGCCGCTTTCTTCGGCGATGGGTTCATAAAACCGTTCATTGATCATGAAGGCGGAGAAGGGGGCATAGCTTGACGTGATCTGCTTGGACATGACCATGACATCCGGCTTGATGTTGAAGGTTTCGCACCCGAACATGTTTCCGGTTCGCCCGAAGCCGCAGATGACCTCGTCTGCAATGAGCAGGATGTCATACTTGTTTAGCACATCCTGGATTTTATCCCAGTAGGTTGCGGGTGGTACAACAACGCCGCCTGCACCCATAACCGGTTCACCGATAAAGGCGGCGACCGTCTCCGGGCCTTCCTCCAGGATCATGGCTTCGAGTTCTTCTGCACAACGCGTTGCAAACTGCTCTTCGGTTTCGCCTTCATGGCTCTCTTTCCAGTAATGCGGGCAACTGGTGTGCAGGATGCCATCAATCGGTAAATCAAAGGATTTGTGATTGTAGGGAAGGCCGGTCAGGCTGGCGGAAGCCAGGGTTACACCATGATATCCACGTATCCGGCTGATGATTTTTTTCTTTTCCGGTTGTCCCAGCGAATTTGAACGGTACCAGATCATTTTGAGAACCGTATCGTTCGCCTCGGAGCCGGAGTTTGTGTAAAAAACCTTGCTCATCGGAACCGGCGCTAGGCCGATCAGTTTCTCGGCGAGGTCGATTGCCTTGTCATGCGATTTGTGGGTGAAGTTGTGATAGTAGGGCAATTTCTGCATCTGCTCGGTTGCAGCCCTGATCAGCCGGTCTTCGCTGAACCCCAAAGCCGCGCTCCAAAGGCCGGCCATAGCCTCGATATACTTGGTTCCCTGATTGTCCCAGACATGAACCCCTTCACCCCGGTCGATGATCATCGGACCGGTTTCAGCATGTGCAATCGCATTCGTATAGGAATGGAAGTGATAGGCGATATCCCGGGCTTCCGGGGAGTTTGGCATGTGGTTCACGACTGTTGCTTTCTTATATGTGTTGGCCCCCATTTATCGGGATTTCAGATCCTGTAACATATGAGGAATTTGAGCTTGCCAGAAAGAACACTACTTCCGCAACCTCCCTCGGGCTTCCCAGTCTTTGCATGGGTACCTCAGCCTTGACAACTTCGTCGGTGCCCGGGGACAGAATGGCAGTTTCTATTTCTCCGGGTGCAACCGAATTTACCCTTATGCCTGTGTCACCCAACTCAAATGCAAGTTCTCGCGTAAGCGTCGACAATGCTGCCTTTGAGATTGCATATGCCGCGCCTGCAAATGGATGAATGCGGGAGGCAGCAATGGAAGATACATTGACAATTGCCCCTTGTGATTTCGTCAAGGGGGCCAGAAGTTGTTGGCTCAACAGGAGAGGAGCAACCAGATTAACCTGCTGGACAGCAAGGAAAGTATTTATATCTGTCTGGCTGGCACCCATCCTTGAGCCATCAGGCATTTTTGGTGAAATACCGGCATTGTTGATCAGCGCATTCAACCCCTGGCCGTTGAGCAGAAGCTTCAAGCTTTCAACAGCATCAAGAATTGAATCATTGTCTTCCAGATCAACGCGGATATGTCTTACGATACCATCTGCCCATGGACAAACTTCTGAAAACGGCGTTCGTGCCATTGTCAGAACGTCCCAGCCCTGATCGTAGAAATGCTTCACGATTGCATGGCCGATGCCGCGGCTTGCGCCGGTTACGACAACAACAGGTTTTCCGTCTTCAAATGCCTTGTTGTTCATCAAGACAATCTGGCACGGAATCTGACATTTGCGAAGGCTTTATCCTACTTTTTCAATGCAGACCGGTGTGTGACCGCGGTTAATATAACCCAGCTTTCCGGCAGCTGCTTTTGAAAGGTCGATTACACGGTCCTTTATGAAGGGGCCGCGATCATTGATGCGGACGATAACGCTCCGGCCGTTCTTCTGGTTGGTCACCCGCACTTTTGTGCCAAAGCGCAACTTGCGATGCGCCGCCGTCATGGCGTTCGGGTTCATGCGTTCGCCGGAGGCTGTCTTGGAAGTCAGTGCATACCAGGAAGCACCGCCGCATTGTCTGGCTGCATCTGCGCCCCCTGTATAGAACAGAGTGGCAAACATGGTTGTAATCGCAAAAAGGAGGAAAGTTCGCATACTGTTATCCTAATAAATAATTTGACTTCCGCTTGGCGTTGAAATCTGTCATCAAAAAGGCTGATTTTGAGAGGTGGGAACACTTAGCGTTGCAGACTGTTACAGACATCAAGTCGTGGATTGGCAAAGAGCAGGTTCGTACCGGAATCATTGATCACCGGCAGGCTGAACTGATGGCGGTTACACTTGGCTGTGACGTACCTGAACCCGGCAGTGCGCTGCCGTCTCTGTGGCACTGGTTGTGGTTCAATGATGCGCTTACCGCTTCAAAGCTTGGGCGTGACGGTCATCCCCAAAAGGGCGGTTTTATCCCGCCTGTCGCCTTGCCGCGGCGCATGTGGGCGGGTGGCAAGGTTGAGTTTGTTTCACCTGTCATGATCGGGACCGAATGCACTAAGCGGTCCGTTGTCAAGGATATCAATGAGAAGAGCGGGCGCAGCGGTGCCCTGTGCATTGTTACCATCGAACATCAGATACTGTGCGGAAGCCGGCTTTGCATTCGCGAGGAGCAAAATCTGGTTTACCGCGAAGACCCAAAACCGGATGCGCCAAAGGGTGCGGCTCCGATACCGCCGGAAAATCCGGCCGTTACCAGGACGATAATACCGGACCCGGTCCTGATGTTCCGCTACTCGGCACTTACCTTCAACGGGCACCGGGTTCACTATGATGCGGATTATGCGCGGGAGGTGGAAGGATACAAGGGACTGGTGTTTCATGCGCCGTTGACGGCAACCATGTTGATGCAGCTGGCGGAAGAGATAGCTGATGGTCGCCCCGTTCGCAACTATTCATACCGGGCCACATCGCCCCTGTTTTGCAATGATGAAATCAGGTTCTGCGGGCGTGAAGAGGACGGGCGACTTGTGGTCTGGGCGCAGACCCCGCAAGGCGGGCAGGCCATGATTGGTGAAGCCGGACTGTGAGCACAACCCTTCCCGACCCTTAACCTTTCTTACCCAATTGTAACTGTCCCCTTAGTCAAAATTTAAGGTTAGTGGCGTAAGTTGGTCCAGTAATTGGTCCTTGTTTGTAGTGAGTAGTATGGCCGATATGGTTAGACCACGAGTAAAATATGTTATTGGTCCGGACGGTAGTCCGCTGACTGTTTCTGATTTGCCTCCAGCTTCCACACGTCGCTGGGTTATCCGCAGAAAAGCCGAGGTTGTTGCAGCCGTTCGCGGCGGGCTCCTTTCATTGGAGGAGGCCTGTGAACGCTAC
>JBCCYR010000044.1:0-11788 GCA_039189355.1 Pseudomonadota bacterium | reverse complement strand
GTTTGGCTTTCAAGTCAGCGTCCTTGATATCCGGATCATTGACCTTGATCAGGGTTACGGCTGCGCCACGGCGCTCTTCTTCAGCAACCCCGAGTTCCAGCAGGTCATCCTTTGCCGTCCAGTCATTGATCTCCTGACGGTTTGCTACAGAGCGGGCATTCATGTCCTGAACGGACCCAACCAGTTTTTCAGTACGCAAAAGACCGAAGGTTGTTTCAGCAAAGGCCAGCGTTGAGTATGTGTTGATAATGCCGCCCAGCATTTTGTCTTCGGCAGGATCGTAAACCGGCCCCAACGAAGCTGTTTTTTCGCCTGACAATGGTTTCTTTGGATCTTTCGGGACCACGATCTTCAACTGGCGCGGTATGGCCCATGCCGGGTTTTTCTGGTTGGCCTCCGTGAGATCAAAACAGGCCGGTGTCATGGACCAGCAGAAGTATCCGGAAATGCCGCCTACAGCTTTCTGGAATGGCATGAACATGGAACATTTGGCGGTTACCGCGTCGACGATATCCTGTTCCCAGGGCATCGCCCCCAACATGGAGGTCGCGTCAATCACTGCATGGTGGTTTGCAGGATCGCGATCAATCCATTCCAGTAGGTTTGTGATGTCTTTGTAGGTATAAGTTGTTGCACCTGTGGTTTCGTGGCCAACGCCGATGAACAGTTTGATGCCCATGACCACGAGTTCATCAGCGGAAGGGATCGTCCCTTCCTTTTCAGCAAAATGCAGACGGTTTTCATCCCCGTTTGCCGCGAAGCGTTGCATATCGATCAGCTGTGCACCCCAGGACTGCCGAAAAAAGCCGCCTGTACCGGCTGCTTCCGATTCCGGGGCAGGAGTGTCCACGTAGACACGCTGGCTCTTGTCATTCGCGTTCATCATGTGCATTGCGCAGACCGTGAAGCCTGAATGTCCACCGCCGAGGCCGACCGCCATCTTGTTGGATTTGGGGAATCTGAAATAACGGTGAATTTCACGCATCATGTCGAGGAGGATTGCATCCGCCGGATATCCACGGTGCATGGAGCGGCCGATCTCTGCGGTCGTAAAGGGGCCAATATCATTGCCCTTGTCATCCAGTTTCCGGTAAGTCTTTTCCAGCCATCGGTCGAATTCGAAACGCATTTTCCGGCTGTCGGCTTCATCAACCGTGATGTCGGTGATTGGTCCTACGCCAAAGAACTGGTTGGATGTTCTAGCCGGAGGCCCACCTGCGGTTGCTTCCAGGCATGCTGCGCGTTGCGCTTTGAGTTCTTCAACTGATGACATTTTGTTCCCTCATTATTGCATTGGCATGCAAATAAAATCCCCCGGCGTGCCAAATTCCTAACTGGCACGGTTGGTACGAAATGCTTGAAACCCTGAATATCTTGAATACGTCACTGAATGGCTTGGAAAGGGTCTTTCAATAATTTGGCACCATTCTTCCCGGATATAATAAAAATCATTTTCTCCGAAATAGAAAAAGTGTTTGAACTTGCAAATCCCGCTCACATGAAACACAAGTCGCGCAGCACATTTTACTGGAGTACATGATGTTTAGACGGCTTAAAGATTGCCACAACGTTCAGGACATGCGCCTGCTTGCAAAACAGCGCCTGCCGGGTCCGATTTTTCATTATATTGATGGCGCAGCGGATGACGAAATCACCTATCGCCGGAACGCTTCTGCATTCGATACATGCGATCTCGTGCCCAATGTGCTGGCAGGTGTTGAAGAAATCGACATGAGTGTTGAGGTGATGGGCCAGAAGCTGGACATGCCGCTTTACTGTGCTCCAACCGCGCTGCAACGCCTGTTCCATCATGACGGTGAGCGGGCTGTCGCAAAAGCCGCGAAAAAGTTTGGAACCATGTTTGGTGTTTCATCACTTGCGACCGTTGCTGTTGAAGAGATATCCGAAATTACGGATGGCCCCAAGCTCTTCCAGTTTTACTTCCACAAGGACCGGGGTTTGAATGATGCGCTGTTGCAGCGCGCAAAGGAAGCAAAGTTCCAGGTTCTCGCACTAACGGTTGACACGATCACTGGCGGCAACCGTGAACGCGACCTTCACACCGGATTTACATCTCCTCCTAAGCTGACCATGGAGAGTATGCTCAGCTTTGCAATGCACCCTGCATGGGCGTGGAATTTCTACACCAAGCCCAAGTTTGACATGCCGCACCTGTCCGGACATGTTTCCGAGGGGACCAACCTCGCAGTTTCCGTGGGTGATTATTTCTCCAAAATGCTGGACCAGTCCATGAACTGGAAAGACGCAGAAAAGCTGTGTGCAGACTGGGGAGGGCATTTTGCGCTGAAAGGCATCATGAGCGTTGAAGACGCAAAGCGCGCCGTCGATATCGGTTGCACCGGGATCATGGTGTCAAACCATGGCGGAAGACAGCTTGATGGTTCCAGGGCACCGTTCGACCAGCTTGCCGAGATATGCGATGCGGTCGGTGACAAGATCGATGTGATCTGTGAAGGTGGTATTCAGCGTGGAACGCATGTTCTCAAAGCGCTTTCTGTTGGTGCAAAGGCGTGTTCCGGTGGGCGTATGTATCTCTATTCGCTTGCTGCTGCCGGACAGGCGGGTGTTGAAAAAACACTCGGTAACCTGCGCACGGAAATCGAGCGTGACATGAAGCTTATGGGCGTTACGTCGGTTGACCAGCTAAGTCGCGAGAACATTCGCTGGCGTTAAAAATCAGGATGCGGTTTCCGGTTGCAGCAGCTCCTTGAGTTGCTGTGCCAGCCATCCTTTGGCGATCCAGTGCCCGCCTTGGTGAACATCCAGTTTTACTGTTTTTCCTGACGCGCATTCATCCCAGGCAAAATGATCGAACGATTGCTTAGCAGACCAGGAGGACATCCGGTCCGGTTCACGGCCGCAACCGTTGATCCGTTGCCAAAGCCGTACCGGTCCGGTGATCTCACCTGCGGGTCCGAATGGAAAATCCATAACTGTATCTTTAAGTCCGTGAACGTGACGAACTTCAACCGGCCCCGTATCACAGCTTTCCGATTGGTCATAAAATGTGCCCGATATGCCGAGAAGCACGGTTACGTGGTCGCCCGCTTCGCAGGAGAAGCGCCAGGCCATTGAACTGCCCCAAGAGTATCCTGAGACATACAGTCTTGAACGGTCAATCGGATAGTTCTTTTCAACATCCTCCAGAATTTCTTTGGCGAAGTCCGTGTCCCGGGAGCCCGGGCGCCAGAAGTCCCAGGATTTGCCAAGGCCATTGGGTGCAATCAACAATACACCGGCCTTTCGGGTCGCGCCGCCAATATGTTCATGGTTGACAGGAACAGGTCCCTGACGGCCCCAACCGTGAAAGTGAAGCAAAACGGGCAGGGGGGATTTGCCGTCCCAACCATCAGGTGGCAGAACGTGATAGCTGCGGTCGCCAAGTTGGCAAGCGGTGTTGCCTGTGCATTCAGGGTTTTGGGCGATGGCTGGTGTTCCAAAGGAAAACAAGACTGCTGCGGCCATCAGGATGACTGTTTTCAGAACTGCATCATCAAGATGCTTTCCCAGTCTGGTTTCCAGTCTTGCTTTTATTGTCATCTGTTCTGCTCCTGAATTTGAAACATACATATCCCGAAGATGCTGCAAGTTCAGTCGCAAATGTCACATATAACGGACATGTGTACGAGCGTGAAATTACTGGGATTCTTTGCCTGACCGGCCGATTGCAACTGCGAGCATGGATGTGCCGATAAAAACAAAAGCGCCCAGCAGGAAATAGGCGCCCGGAAAATCGACTGGTGCACCTGCTGATGTAAAATACGAAAAACTTGCTGCGGAAAGGGCAGGGCCAGCGATGGCGGCAAGACCGCCAACAGAAGTAAGCGCTCCTTGTAGGTGGCCCTGTCTTTCAGGCTCAACAAAGCTGGATGCAATGGCCTGAAGTGCAGGTGCGGAACACCCGGCTCCCAGCGCGTAAAGCGGAATGCCGAGATAAGCGATCAACGGTATTGTGTTGAAAGATAAAAGAAAGAACATGGCGGAGCAAAGTAACAGGCCAAAAAATGCAGTTTTGGCTTCGCCCAGAGCGGCAACCGTTGGTCTCACAAGAAAGCCCTGAACCACAAAATATGAAATTCCGACAATGGCCAGTGAAATGCCTGCTTCCTGTATGCCCCAATTGTACTGGTGTTGGGTGAAGATTACCCAGATGGTTTCCATCCCGCGCTGCGCTGCATTGACGAGCAATAATGTGACGCCAATCAAGACAAGTGTTTTATTTTGCATCATGAAACTCAGTGTCCCGAAAGGGTTGGCCTGCTTGAGGCTTGCAGACGTACGCTTTTCCGGTGGCAGGGTTTCACGAAGCAGAAAATAACCGGCTGTGAAATTCAGAAATGAAAGTGCAGCCGCGAAGTAAAATGGCATTCTCGTGTCTATTGCACCAAAGAAACCGCCCACAAGGGGGCCGATGATAAAACCGATCCCGAATGCTGCGCCAATCATGCCGAAACCAGCGGCACGATCCTCATTTTTCATTGTGTCTGCTACATAGGCGCTGGCAATCGAGTAGGTGGCTCCGAAAACGCCGCCCAGTGCCCGGCCTATAAACACCCACAGGATTGAAGGCGCAAACGCGAGCAACAGGGTGTCAAACCCAAGCCCCAGCAGGGATATCAGCATCACTTTGCGCCTGCCGTATTTGTCTGACAGGGCACCCATGAAGGGTGCAAACACGAACTGCATCAGTGAGAAGACAACTGCGGTTGCGCCATAAACCGCCGCGGTGTTGGAAATGTCACCAGTTGTGAGTTCTTCAACCAGGGTTGGCAGGATGGGCCACATCATGCCGACGCCCATCATGTTGATCATGATGGTGGCAAGCACAATCCATATGCTGAGGTCGAGTCTGGGCAAAAAGCTAGCTGTCTTTCTTGCCGGAAATCGGAGCCGAGTAGGAAAGGTCCAGGTCCCACGGGAAATAAATCCACGTATCCTGGGAAACTTCGGTCACGAATGTATCAACGGTCGGTCTTCCCGAAGGTTTGGCATACACGGTGGCGAAATGCGCTTTTGGCAGAAACTCCCGCACTTTTTTCGCAGTCGCACCTGTGTCGGTAAGATCATCGATCACCAGCACTTTTTCACCGCCATTGGTTTTTTGCACAAGCTCTTCCGAAATCGGCTTGAGAACAATCAAATCACCCTGGTCCTTGTATTCATGATAGGAGGCAATGCAGACCGTTTCGATGTTCCGCACGCCAAGCTCTCTTGCGATGATCGCTGCCGGTACAAGGCCGCCGCGGGTGATGGAAATGATTGCTTCCCATTCGCCATTGTTCTGGCTGATGCCGGATAACCGCCATGCAAGGGCCTTGCTGTCACGGTGGAATTGATCCCATGAAACCGGGAAAGCCTTGTCGGAAGGTTGCGCCATTGGATACTCTTGATACTGTTCGGTTATTGAATGTCCGGCCTGCATAGGTGCAAATCGATCGGAGTGCAAGAATGATTACCCCCGGCTTCGTGCAAACCATGGCGCGTTATAACAAATGGCAAAACGGCAGTTTGTATGGTGCTGCGGATACATTGACCGATGATGACCGGCGCAAAGACCGTGGAGCCGTGTTTCACTCGATTCACGAGACCATGAGTCATTTGCTTTGGGGAGACCAGATTTGGATGAGCAGGTTTGCCGACATGCCGGCACCAATGGCACCCAGTGTTCAGGCATCCCTTTCCATGATTGCGGACTGGGACGTGCTCAAATCCGAACGTGAGGAAATGGATCAGGCCATCCTTGAATGGAGCAACTCTGTCGCGAGCGAATTTCTGAATGGTGAATTGTCCTGGTATTCCGGCTCCCAGAAAAAGGACTTTGTTTCAAATGCGGGGAAACTGGTTATGCATATGTTCAATCACCAGACGCACCATCGCGGTCAAATACATGCAATGCTCACGGCAGCAGGTTGCAAGCCTGATGATACAGACCTTTTCATTATGGAATAGGCATCATTCCAATTGCCCTGAATTCAGCCTGCGTTGGTGATCTGCTCGTCTACGGTTTCGTAAATGTCACCGGTGTTACTCCCAACACTGGTTACACCTCCAACAATTGCAATGGATATCAGTCCGGCAATGATTGCATATTCGATCGCTGAAGATCCGCTGAATGACTTCCAAAAGATTCTGAGCATGGGGGACTCCACTTATGGTTGCATGGTGAGTGGAGTTAATAAAAGGAAATGGTTAAGAGCCGGATAACATTACCGAATTTATTGTTTTGTAGAATTCAGGTGAGAAACTTTACCGGTTTCGAAGTTCAACAAGTGCGGTTTCCACCTGTTTTGCTGCAGCGGTTATCGCTACATGATTGCGGCCCCGTATGACGATTTGGGTGGAATAACGTTCACCATCAAAGCGCGGGTAGGAGCCAATTGACGTATCGGGATTGGCTTTCTGAATCTCACCCAGCTTGTCTCCGATTGTGCCTTCGCCGAATTCGCATTCAACGGCTTCCGACAGCATCTTTGCACCACCTACGAGCTGCGGCAGTACTTCTTCAAGCATGGCCTGAAAAATGGACGGGACTCCTGCCATGACATGAACATTTTCGAGGATAAAGCCGGGTGCCTTTGAAACCTTGTTGGGGATGAGGTCGGCCCCTTCCGGGATGCGCGTCATGCGCTTGCGGGCAGTCGTGAACTCAAGTTCCCGTTCCTGGTAATGCTCTTGCAGTATGGCCATTGCGCGCGGATCGTGATCTATCGAAATGCCAAACGCAGTCGCTACAGAGTCTGCGGTGATGTCATCATGGGTCGGCCCGATGCCGCCCGAGGTGAACACATAAGTATATTTCGTACGAAGAGCATTCAGCGCGGCTGCAATCTCGTTTTCTTCGTCCGGAACAATGCGCACTTCCTTCAGGTCGATGCCCTGTAATGTGAGTGCAGTAGCAAGATGGCCGATATTCTTGTCCCGGGTACGCCCTGAAAGAAGTTCATCACCGATTGCCAGCATGGCTGCAGTTACAATCCCTTCTGAAGTGTCTGCGTTCATGCTTTTTCCAGTTGTTGGTGCGGGCACCGGGACTTGAACCCGGACAGCACTAAGGCCGAGGGATTTTAAGTCCCTTGCGTCTACCGATTCCGCCATGCCCGCAGATGGTTGTGCCATAGCTGGCTAAACGAGCGCCGGGCAACAATCAAGCCTCAACTTGCTTATTCTGCTGCAAGGCCTGCCGCTTTGACCGCTTCATATCCATCGAGTGCCGCCTGACGCGCGGTTTTGTGATCAACAATCGGTTCCGGATAGGTTTCCCCCAGTTTGACACCAGCTGCCAAAAGTTCTGCCGGCGTTGCTTCAAAGGGCGTGTGCAGGAGGTTGTCTGGAAGTTGGCCGAGTTCCGGGCACCATTTGCGAACATAATCGCCATTGGGGTCAAATTTCGGGCCCTGGCTGATCGGACTGAAAATCCGGAAATAGGGAGCTGCATCCGCACCGCTTCCGGTAACCCATTGCCAGCTGGCGGTATTGTTGGCGAGGTCTGCGTCCAGAAGCGTGTCCCAGAACCATGCTTCGCCTTCGCGCCAGTGAATGCGTAGATGTTTTACCAGAAAGCTTGCCACCAGCATGCGGACGCGGTTGTGCATGTAACCGGTGTGCCAGAGTTCCCGCATCCCTGCGTCGACCATCGGATATCCGGTCATGCCCTTTTGCCACGCGCGCAGGTCATCTGCATTTTCGCGCCAAGGATAGGCATTAAATGCCGGTTTCCAGTTCTTTTCCGGTATTTCGGGGAAATGGAACAGCAGGTGATTGGCAAAATCACGCCAGGCGACTTCGGACTGGAACTTGTTGATATCCTTGGCAAGTTTCGGAAAATCTTCGCCGTGAAACGCGGATTTTGCGCAAATCTGTCTTGGAGAAATCTCGCCGAAATGAATATGCGGGGACAGACGCGAGACATTCGGAAGGTCAGGACGGTTGCGCAACTGTCCATACCCCTCAAGGCCTTCGTTTAGAAATGCTTCAAGCAATTCATGTGCACCTGTCTCACCCGGGCGCCAGAGATCATTCCATCCTGCGGCCCAGTCGGGATTGGTTGGCAGCAAGTCCCAGTCGTCGAGCCTGTCTCCCAAACCGTCAAGGCTTGCCAATGAAACGGAGGGCAGGGGCAATGGAGCAGGGAACCCCTTTGCCTGAATGGCTTTCCAGAAGGGTGAATAGACCTTGTATGGTCCGCCTGAACCGGTCTGTATCTCCCACGGCTCATAGATCACGCTGCCATTGAAGCTTTGGACGTCAAATCCGTCTTGTTTGAGCAGTTTCTTGATGTCCTTGTCGCGCTGCACGGCATGGGGTTCGTAGCAACGGTTCCAGACGATGGAAGAAGCTTCGGTTTCTACTGCCAGTTTTTTGAGTTCTTCGAGCGGGTTTCCCCTCATGAGTACGATGCCACCAAGTGAAGCCGAGAGTGCTTTCAGGCTGTGATGCAACCACCATTTGGAAGCTCCGCCAAGCGGACGGTCCGTTTCATCCAGGATAAAGGTAGGTATCACCTGCCCATTTTGTACGGCATGGGAAAGGGCGGGATTATCTCCCAGGCGCAGGTCCTGCCGGAACCAGCAAATTGTTTTTGTTGTCATGCATTTGCCTTCTGTTTTCGGCTTTGATATGGGGCAGTGAAAGTCATTGTCATCCTGCTGTATCGACAATTTCAGACAGTGGATGCAGTTTAGCCGAAATGGAGAAAATCATGTCAATCAAGCGAATTCAGACCGGTGCCAGAATGAGCCAGGCGGTTATTCACGGAAACACAGTATATACAGCCGGCCAGGTTGCAGAGTGTGCAACAGTGACTGAACAGACGGCTGCAATCCTCGCTCAGATCGACGCGTTGTTGGCAGAAGCAGGTACCGACAAGTCAAAACTTTTGTCGGCAACCATCTGGATTACCGACATGGACAATTTTGCTGAAATGAATGCTGTGTGGGATGCTTGGGTGTCCGAGGGAAACACACCGGCGCGTGCTTGTGTTGAATCCAGGTTGGCGATGCCCAAGTTTCTTGTTGAAATCGGTGTTATTGCCGCAATCGACTAGGCGATATCACCGCCTAGTGCTTCCATGACCATTTTCTGGAAATGGTGGACTGCATGTTCTGACAGTTCGCTCAGTTCAGCATCCACAACAAACCGGCCCTGGTTGTAACCTTTTGACTGCAAGCCCCTCTGGACACTTTCGCACAGCGCAATGTCTTCAGGTTGCAATACGTCCTTCTGGTAGTCCATGGCTTCCTTGAGCTGCGGTGTGGGTAATTCGGTTTCCGTGAACCAGTCCTGGTATTCAACCGTGTTCCCGAGGCCGTCAGGGATCATCTGCAGAATGGAAATGTTCGTTTCACCCGGATAGGCCCAGATGGTCAGGTTCGGCCACAGGAACCAGCCGCAATACCCAAAGTCGATTTCTCCCTTTTCAAACTTGAAGGCAGCAGCATCCGTGGTGCGGACATTGTCCGAGACGTGGCTTGAATAGATCCCATTGCATTGGCTGCGATAGGTTTCCATGTCCACAAGGTCCACGAAGTCACGATGGGCAGGATCGCAGTGGTAGCACTCCAGAAAGTTATCGATCATGACCTTCCAGTTGCATTCGACGTGATACGTGTCGCGTTGTGAAAACACCAAATCGTCGATTTTCGGGCAATATTTCCGGATTTCCTCTTCCAGTTCAGGGGCTTGTTCGGACAGGGGTTTGGCGTTTTCGTCAAGGTTGATGAAGACAAATCCGCAAAACACCTCCACGCGAACGGGCTTCAGGGAGAAGTCGCATTTGTTGAAATTGAGGATGTTTTCGGAGTTACGTGCTGCTTTCAACGAGCCGTCAAGGTCGAAACTCCAGGCATGGTATGGGCAGACGATCAGGTTTTTCTTGCCCGTTCCTTGAACAAGCTCGTGCCCACGATGTGCGCAGACATTGTAAAAAGCTTTCAGGCTGTTGTCCCGGTCGCGTGCTACAAACACGGATTGCTCGTGAATGTTTGTCGTAACAAACTGTCCGGTTTCGCGTAGCTGACTCTGGTGGCAGACATAATACCAGTTGCGATAGAATATGGCTTCTTTCTCGGCTTCGTAGATTTCCGGCGAGTTGTAAAACCGTGCCGGCATGGTGAAAGACTCTGCCGGACTGGAACAAAAAGGCTGATCGCCCGGCTGCATACGCACGATTGGTACATTCATTTCAAAGACCTCCCAAAATCCCCATGAATCGTAGTAAATCCCGCAATTCCAGGCAAGTGGCCTTTAAAAAGCCCAAATACAGCAAGTCAATGTGATTTGAAATGTCACTGAATCTGTACAATTAGATAGTGAACCGGGTTTTGGGAGGATTACCGAATGCGCTGGATTATTGCGATTTGTGCAATGTGGATAGTCAGTTTTTCTGGTGTTTTCCAAGTGCATGCACAACCGCTTGTTCAGATTGAATGGTTGCAGGAAAATCTGAAAAACGACAATATTGTTGTCCTTGACATTCGAAGCCCGCGAAAAAGCCGTGATTTTTATGCCGAAGGACACATAGAGGGGGCAGTATCGGCACCATACAATGAAGGCTGGCGTGACACCGTCAACGGTGTCATCGGCATGTTGCCGCCAGTGGAAAAGATATCTGCTCATATTGGCAGGCTAGGTGTTTCCAACGACTCCCATGTCGTGATTGTTCCGTTTGGCAACAGTTCAACGGACTTTTCTGCTGCAACAAGGATTTATTGGACTTTCAAAGTGCTGGGTCATGATAGAGTTTCAATATTGGAAGGGGGATATTCCGCATGGCTGGCGGCCGGACAGCGTCTTTCAAAGACGGCAGTCGTGCCTTCCCAGACCAAGTTTGAAGCAAAGTTGCAGCCACACCTTATTGCTACTGAAGAAGATGTACATGAAGCGATCAAGGGAGGTGTCTCACTTGTGGATGCCAGGCCAAAAGCGCAGTTTGAGGGAAAGGCAAAAAGTCCTGTTGTTGCCAAGGCCGGGACTATTCCGCAGGCGATGAATCTTCGGCAGTCCACATTGTACAATCCGAAGAGCAACCAGTTTTTGTCCGAAGAGGGTGTCAATCAGTCAATTGCCGGCATTGGGATTGATACGGAAAACCATTCAATCGCATTCTGCAATACAGGTCATTGGGCATCCATTGCATGGTTTGCACTCAGCGAAATTGCCGGAAAGAAAAACATCTCGCTGTATGATGGTTCGATGGCTGAATGGACTGCAAAAGAAGCCAATCCGGTTCAATAAATTAGGCAGTATGCACTTCGCGCAAGTCGACTTCTTCTGCTTGGAGAGCGGTATGAAAACTGTCCGAGAATTCCTTTGCAGCACTTGCCGGCAATGCCTTTGAGAAAAAGTACCCTTGCATGAAATCAACGTCATACTGGTCTTTCAGAAGGTCGAATTGCTCCTGACATTCAATGCCTTCAACAACGATTTTCAAATCCAGCGCCTTACCCATTGCCGTGATGCCGCTGAGCAAGGTTTGAGAACGTTTGCTGTTGATTAGGTCATCGATAAAGGATTTGTCAATTTTCACTTTGTCCAATGGTAGTTTGTGAAGGTAACTGAGGCTTGAATATCCGGTTCCGAAATCATCAAGCGAAATCCTGACGCCCAGTTCACTGATTTGCTCAAGAACAACAATTGCATGTGTCATGTCGTTGAGAACGGCAGTTTCCGTAATTTCAATTTCCAGACGATGCGGATCAAGGCCTGTTTCAGCCAATGCCTCGGTGACAACCTCGGTAATTGAACCGACCTGGAACTGCACTGCAGAAAC
>JBCCYR010000043.1:0-12001 GCA_039189355.1 Pseudomonadota bacterium | reverse complement strand
GAAAAGAAAATCGCCGACGCTGTAAAAGTTGACGAAATCGTAAACAACACTTCAAAAATCGCTGACTCTGCACGTGAGTTTGTAAAGCGCTCCGCTGCTACTGCAAAAGAACGTTCTGACAACCTTTACGAAGGCAGCACAAAACTGAATTCCGGCCTTGAAAAAGTCCTTAGCCGCGCTGTTACGGGTTATGTTGGCTTCCTCGGCAACATTGCTGAAGCTGCTCATGCCAACGTTGATCACGCGCTGACAACTGCTGAGAAACTAGCTGCTGCAAAAACACTTTCTGAAGCCGCTCAAATCCAGGCTGACTACGTTCGTGAAAACACAAGCGCAAACGTTGAGCGTGTCCGCGCTGCTGTTAACTCAACACGCGAAACTGTCATGGAAGGCGCAGAAGTCGTTCGTGAGAACGTTTCTAAAGTATGGCCTTACGGCAAAGCTGCTTAATCAAAACAGCTAATCTCATTCAATAATCTGCTACTCCTCCTCCCTAAGCAGATATTGGAAAAACCCGCCTCCCCATGGGGCGGGTTTTTTGTTTTGTGATAACGTCGGATGCGGGATGAGCCCGGTTGGAACTCATGCCCATAAAACTTGCAGCCAGCGATCTCACATTTCGACTACAAGCTTGCCAATTGCCTTGCCACTGCCAAGTTTTTCATAAGCTCTACCGACTTCTTCAAACTTGAACTGTTCATCATCGAGCACTGGCATCAACCTTCCAGTATCTGCGAGTTCTGCCAGTGTTTCCAGAATCTCACCATGAATCTGTCTGCCGATGTTGTGCATCATTGGCAGAAGCATGAACACTACATGCAGGGACAGCCCCTTGAAGTGAACCGTTGTCAGATCGAGTTCAACCAGCGCTACGGTTGAAGAGACATGACCATTCAGCTTTGCCGCTTCGAACGAGTTTGACATGTTCGCACCTCCGACCGTATCAAAGACAACATCAAAGCCCATATCACCTGTGTGCTGGAACATATAGTTTGCGACGCTGTTCGCTTTATAGTCGATCGGGGTTGCCCCAAGCTTCCTGATGAGATCGAGTTTCTCGTCGCCTGTTCCCGTTGCAAATACATTTGCGCCAAGATGTTTTGCGATCTGGATTGCAAGGTGGCCAACACCGCCTGCACCGCCATGTATCAGCACATTTTGCCCGCTTGTTACACCTGCACGGACCAAGCCTTCGTATGCCGTAATCCCCACGAGCGGGATCGCAGCAGCCTGACGCATTGAAAGAGATTTCGGCTTATGCGCAACCAGTTGTGCATCGGCCAACATATACTCCGCCAAGGCACCTGGGAGCTCCATCAGGCCGCCTGCACAACCATAGACTTCATCACCAACCTTGAAGTTGGTCACACCTTCTCCCACCGCATCGATTGTACCGGCGAAATCCATGCCAAGCACGGCAGGCAGTGCTGGTGAGAGTGGCAATTCTTCGCCCATGTTCTTGATCATCGTATCGACGGTATTGATGCTGCTCGCTTCGATTTTGACGATCACATGTCCAGCTGTTACTTCCGGTTTTGAAACTTCTTCAACTTCGAAACTTGCCTCTGGACCGTATGATTTTAAGGTCATTGCTTTCATTTGTTTTCTCCTTCCAAGGATGAATGGAATTATTTGATTTCCTGCACCTTCATGACCAGGTCGCTCCAATTGCGCTGGTTCTCCATGTCGTGCTCAAGGCCTTGCTCATCGGCAATGGTGAAACGTTTGACTGCAGGTGTTTTGCTGGTCGCTTGGTATAGCCAGTAGGCTTCCGCTTTGAGGGCCTCATCAATCGGCTTGTCAATGGACTCGTAGACCATCTGTTTACATGCATCAATGGATTCAGCAGGAAACTGGGCAATCCGCTTTGCCAGATTGTCTACGTATTCGCCAATTTCATCAGGATTCAACGCCTTGTTGATTGTGCCAAGACGCTCTGCATCATCCGCGTCGTAATCTTGTGCACTCAGGATGATTTCCAGCGCTTTGCCGAGACCGGTCTGGCGCGCCATGCGAGAGGCACCACCGCCACATGGCAGAATACCCATGCCAACTTCCATCTGCATGAACTTGAACTTGCCGCGGGCTGCAAAACGCATGTCCAGTGCCAGAGCAAGCTCGTGTCCGCCGCCACGTGCGAAGCCCTCAAGCTTCGCGATTGTGGCTTGCGGGACTTTGCTGATCCGCTCACAAACAGCCTGCAGGTCAAGAAGCTTGGCCTCATCACGGGAAACCGCTTCTGTTGACATGTCTTTCAGCAGTTCCGTGTCGTAATGGCAGACCCATACTTCAGGGTTTGCAGACTGGAAGATCACAACCTTCGTATCGCGGTCGCGTTCAAGTCGCATGGCCAGGCTATTCAAATCAGCCAGCATTTCCTGGCCCTGTACGTTGACTGAACCAAAATCGAACGTAACAGTCGCAATGGCATCTTTCACATCTACCGTAAATGTTTGAAAGTTTTCATATTTCATATTGGCATACCTCTAGTGTTCTTCGGTTTGGGAGTAACCGGAATGTTGTTGTTTCCAGATTTTTGTAGAGCTGCTCCATCAGCAGCTTTGCATTACATGAGCATATATATTGTTTAATTCAGGTGATAAAATGCTTCATTTTTTAGTTCAGAATTCGGTTTTTGAATATAATCTATCTATCGCTGTTTAACTTAATTTGGGCAAAAGTTCTTCTATTGCTTCAACAACAGCGGCGTTTTTCGTTGGGTCAAGCGCATCTGGATGTGGGTTCGCAAAGCTTCCTCGGTCATTGTCGAAGTAACGCCCCGATGCATCTGCGAATTCATCATCAAGTGCTGCCCTCATTAGTATATTGGCTCCGATGCTCATATCATTGCCTTGCGTGCCGTACGCCTCTTTGACCATTTTACTTCCAAGAAAAGAGGCCGGATTTACAGCGATGATACTTGGCCCATCGGAACCAAGTTGATCTGCCATGTGTTTTGACCACATGGTGATTGCAAGCTTGCTTTGCGCATAGGCTTCGCCGTCACCTAAATCCGCATTTGGTTCAAAGGCCATATGTTCTACTGGCGCCTGTGCTGCCGAGGATAAATTCACCACACGACTATTCGACGTCATGACCGGCATCAGTAGTTTGGTCAACAGATACGGTGCAACAGTGTTGACGATCATCCGCATGTCATACCCATCAGCGGTCTGCGGGTTGGGTACTTTGAAAACGCCAGCATTGTTGATCAGCACATCTATGTGGTGATGTTTTTGCATAACAGCTGCTGCAAAGGCCTTCACATCTTTCATGCTGGAAAGGTCGGCTTTGTAAGTTTCAATATTTCCAGCAATTTCTGCAGCGGCTACTTCCAGCTTGCTTTCACTGCGCCCATGCAAGAGGGCTGTGTGGCCATCGGCAGCCAGCATTTTGGCTGTTAAAAGCCCAATACCGTCTGTTGATCCGGTAATAAGTATGGTCTTGCTCATTTCGTATTTCCTTGATTATTAAACTCAGGCAGCAACTCTTCAGAAAGGCGCTGCAAGGTTTCTTCAATGTCTGCATGGTTGAAGCGCAGATTGAGTGCGACATGATTGATGCCGATTTCCTGAATTTGGAGAAGGTATTGTCTCAAAAAGCTCATGCCGGATTGAAAGCCTAAATGAATAGGCTTTGGACTTGCGTCTGCATCTTCCACTAAATCGATGTACAATGATTGCATGACCGGCTTTGTTGAACCGCCTAGCTCTGCAATGCGTCTTCGATAATCACCAACAACGCGTGTTTGTGAGGTCACATCCCGCGGGTATGTCATCCACCCGTCACCATTGGCGGCAACCCACTCTGGAGATTGTTGACTGCCACCCGTGATTAGCATTGGAATCTTGCCGCCAACAGGTTTAGGCAACATGTCAACACTACCATCCAAAGTACCTTGAGCACTTTGGTGTTTAGGGTACTCACTCTCGACTGCACGAATGTATTCGAAACTGTCGCGAAAACGTTCGCCACGATCCGGGAAGCTCATATTAAGTGCAGGATATTCTTCTGGCCTGTCGCCAGAAGCAACACCGAACAAAAGTCTGCCGTCTGAAAGGGCATCAGCCGTGGCAGCGGCTTTCGCTACATGCGCGGGATGACGTAGTGGAAGAATGATACTTGCAGTACCCAGTGCGATTTTCTCCGTGATAGCGGCAAGTGTGCCAAGATAAACGAAGGGATCATACATCTGACCTACATCACCAAAGCTTGGTACGTTGAAAGGTACATCCCGTAACCAAATGGCAGAGAAACCAAGTTCTTCAGCAAGCCTGGCTGTTGCGAGATGATCTTTCATTGTCGGTTCTTTACCAACCGAATAAGCTTCGATGGGTAAGACCAAGCCAATGCTCAATTTCCCGAATTGGAAAACGGAGTTATATGCCCGATTGATGGTCGGAAACTCATTATTGTAAGGTTTATCAAGCATGTTTCTGCGTCTCTTTAGAATCGAATGAGCGTTCGACTCTCGAGGCTCTTGCGGATTGTATTGATGTTTATGTCTTCGATCATATCAAGCGCACTGTGCGCGACCGAAGGCAAACCGTCATTGTCATAGATATTGAAGATCGCAACTTCGTCCGGAGTCATTTTGGATTGGTAAACCCATTGATGTTTTGGGTTTGCAACAATACCCATAATCTGTCCTTTACGGTCGGGATAAATCAGATCAAGTGACACCCAGTCTTCCTCGTCCAGACTCGATGGACGGATGAACCCAAGTGGAGCGCTGTTAATCGTATCTTCGATTGGACGCCAGACATTGATGAATGCATAGTGACCTTTGCTCCACTCTTCAGCTTTATCAGCTCCCAAGATATCAATTAGCCGCTGTTTGGCGCCATCCTCGCTGTAATCGCTGTGCACATTCCGTGCTGGAGGCCGAACGGCATTTACGTCATCAACACGAATGGTATGATCAAAGATAACTATATCTTTTGCATTCAACTGCTCCTCGAGAAGACGAGATAATTCAATATCATAGGCTTCCCGCCAGCTGTCCTCCTCTCTGCTGATTTTTACACTTGTTGGGCTTTGAACAAAAGCAACTGAATCTGTTGAAAATGATATCAAATCATTTCCGCTTCGAGCATCCATTACAGCGACATCAACAGAGTATAGCTCAGGGGATATCAAATTACCTGTGATGCCATCGGCATCCAGATGAAAAGCCTGTCGTTCCTGTTTATGCACATGGTAGTTAACCGTTGCTGTTCGCGTCATGATATTGCCTTTCGAATTTACGATTGCCGAAATTGGAACTCGCTGCTCGTTCTTAAAGAAGAAAATAATGTTTGATTTTGTAATATAAACGTTGGAATATTGTATTCAGAATTCTGATTTTGGATATAATCAAATGGATACTGAAGGCATACGATTGTTCGTCAAGGCCGCTGACATGCTGAATATCAGTGCTGCAGGGCGTCAGCTTGGACTAGCCCCTGCGGTTGCCAGCGCGCGGCTGTCAAAGCTGGAACATCAAATGGGCGCAGACCTGCTCCATCGCTCCACCAGAAAGGTTGCGCTTTCACTGGAAGGTGCCGAGTTTTTACCGTTCGCGAGAGAAATTTTGGCACAAGAAGATGCAGCATTTGCGGCATTGGGAAACGGTGGTGCAGAAGTGTCCGGAACACTACGGTTTGCATCCTCCAGTACCTTTGCCCAATTGTATGTCGCTCCGCTGTTGCCGGAGTTTCTTGAACGCTTTCCCAAAGTGAATGTTGAGTTGAAACTGTCTGATACTCAAATGAACCTGATCGAGGGTGGTTTTGATCTCGCGCTCAGGAATTATGCCATTCAAGACAGCAGTTTGCGGGCAAGAAAACTTGCTAATGACAGGCGTTTTCTGTGTGCCTCCCCCGACTATTTGAGCAGAAAGGGTGTGCCAACGACACCTGATGACCTGAACTCACATCAGATACTCACTTTCATGGACACTGCGCCGCGCAAGCTTGTTTCGAAAAATGGCGGGCTATCCTGCACATTCCCGCCAGTTGACGCTGTTAACAGGGTTGTATGCGATGATGGAACCAGCATGAGAATTGCCACAAAATCCGGTGTCGGTATTTCGATGAATTCATACTGGAGTGTTCATGAGGAATTACATGCTGGTACTCTGGTTAAGGTGCTGCCGGATTATGAGGTGGAAGACCAATCGGCAATCTGGCTGGTTTATCCGAAGTCGAATGTGTTGACGGCCAAGGTTCGCGTGTTCATCGATTTCCTTTTGGAGAAGATTGGTAATCCACCAGTATGGGAAATAAAGCAATGAAACGCATTAACACCCGTTAGCGGACGTTCCTGCAAAGTTTGGATATTAGATAGAACTTCACCAGACTTCCATTTCACTCAATTAGAAACCCAAACATCCAGTACATACCGGTCGTCCGCGATCATTTGCTCCAGCCATGCGTTGGCAGCTTCCACACTTACATCCGTTTCTTCCGAATAGATTGTGGTGAGTGCGCGGCGGACATCCGGTTCCATGCGGCTGCCGTCACCGCACACGTAAATGTGGGCGCCTTTTTCGATCATCTCCCATATCTGGTCGCGGTTTTCGCGGATCAGATCCTGTACATAGACTTTTTTCTTTTCCTTGCGTGAGAAGGCGACGTGCAGATCGGTCACACCATGTTTGGCAAAAGACTCCAGTTCCTTGCGATAGAGATAATCCTCGTCCGGATGACGGCAGCCGAAATAAAGAACCGCAGGCCCCGGTTTTGTTCCTGATTTCTTCAGGATGTTGCGTTCCTGAAGGAAACCCCGGAACGGTGCTATACCCGTTCCCGGTCCAATCATGATGATCGGCGTTTCGGGATTTTCGGGCAGGCGGAACCCGGCTTTCGTCGGGCGCAGGCTTGCAAAAACAGGGCTGCCTTCATCGAGTTGCGCGAGATAATTTGAGCATACACCCTTGAATTGTCCGTTACCGGAAATTGCCGGTTCGTCGACCACACCAACCGTAATACTGCAATGTCCTTCCTTTTCCATTTGCGAAGAGGAAATCGAATAGTAGCGCTGTGCCATCATCGGCATCAGCTCTATGAACACACCGAATGGCAATTCACACGCCGGAAAACGCTCGAGCAATTCCAGGACTGTAACCCGTTTGAGGAATATTTTTTCCCGATAATCATCCCCGGCCAAAGCCTTCAACGCGGGTTGCGAATTTGGACATGAGGTGTTCCGTGCCAATGCTTCCACATCTTTGCGGCTTGCCGGCGCCTGCAGTTCCAGCAGCTCGGTCAAGAGATAGCGGACCGAAATCGGCGTATCCGTCGGAAGCTGAATATTCTCTGATGACTCCGCTGATATCTGGATACGTGCCTTGCTGCTCAAGCCAAACCGTCGTTCGACCCGCTTGACCAGTTCCCTGTTATTGCGCGGAACCACACAGAGATGATCTCCTGTCCGATACTCCATGCCTGGCGCCAGTGCCACTTCGATATGGCGCGTGGAACGGCCCGAGGCTTTCACATTCTGCAACTCGCTGTTCCGGGTGATTTTGACATATTGCGAACCGGTTTGCACAACCAGAGGATTCTCCTCCTTGTCCGAGAGGAACTCCACATCAAACAGCGGAGCCGCACTGTCTGTATCGGAAAGATCAACATCGAGGCCCAGATGCTCTGCAACATCCTGCCACAGTGTGTCTGCCCATTCATGGAACTGGTCTTCGATATCATCCCGCGCATCGCCTTCTGCGCGGTCCCGGATCTGTTTTGCGCCAAGGCTTACCATCAGGTTGTCGATAAGCCGTGGTGTTGCCTGGAAAGTGGAAGCCCAGTCGCTGTGCCCGCATCCATAGACAGCAAAGCTTACCCCGTCCAGACATCCGCTTTCAGCATTCTCAAGCCAGTTGACGAACCCGGCAGCATTGTCAGGAGGTGCCCCATTGTAGGATGCACAGGTAATGATTACAGCCCCTTCTTGCGGCAGTTTGTCAACATGTTCATCCAGTGTAGCAAGTGTTGTTTCAAATCCGCTGTTTTCAGCGTCTCGCGCAATCTCGCGGGCAAAGTCTTCTGTCGTGCCAAGATTGGACCCATAAAGGACAAGGGCGGGTGTTCCATGGCTTGGCCGCTTGGCGGCTTCTGCAAGACTTCCCTGTTTTTCCTCGGTAATGGCACCGCCAGGCACAAGCTTGCTGCGTTTGATCTCCGGACGCAGCTTCACCTTCATCATGAACCCGTCCGGTTTAATCGACATGGATTCCTTGATTTTGAGTTCGTAGTTTGTGTGGTCAATCAACTGGAAGCGTTGCAGGATCATGCCCATGACAAGGACTGCCTCCTGCATGGCAAACTGTCGCCCGATACAGGCGCGCTGGCCATTGCCGAAAGGTTTGTAGGCATTGATCGGGCGTGAAGCCACAGCCTCTTTTGAGAAATGTTCGGGATCAAAGTTCTCCGCATTGTCACCCCAGACTGACTTGTCCCGATGCAGCATCAGCGAGAGGATTGTCGTGAAGGTGCGTTCCTTGAGTTTGTATTTGCCGCCAATAACCTCGTCTTTGTAGGGATAAACGCTAAGGGCAGGGGCAGTAGGCCAGAGCCTTAGGGATTCACTCAAAATTTGCTGGATGTAAGTGAGCTGGTTCACTTCCTTGATTGTCGGCTCAACGGAGATGTCCCGGCCGAGCACCCGGTCTACCTCTTCATAGGCCTTTTCAAGCACCTCGGGATGGTTAAGCAGGAAATATAGCGTGAACGACATTAGGCCGGATGTGGTCTCATGTCCGGCAATCAAGAAGGTATTGATCTGGTAGCGGATGTTCTCGTCAGAAAGTGTTTCGCCCGTTACTTTATCTACCCCGGAAAGCATGTAGTTCAAAAGATCATTCTGGGCAGCATCCGGTCCGCCTTTGCGCCGTTCCCGTATGATTTCGTCAACCAGATTGTTCATGTAGTCGACATCGCCTTTGAAACGCTCAAGGCGGCTATGAAGAAACTGTCTTTCAAAGGGCAGCCCGCGCTGCATCATGCAGGTTTCCAGCGTATGGGTAAGTGCATCGATAAACGGATGATAATCGCGCCGGTAAAACGAATTGAAGCGATAGTTGAAACCGCAGATGCCGATTGTGTCGAGCGCAACGGCCGTCATGTCATGAACCACATCAATTTCGTCATCGTCGTTCATGCGCTCCCACTTGAGAACGAGCTGGTTTGCAACATCCAGCATCATCGGCATGTAATTGTTCATTGCCTGGCGGCTAAAGGTCGGAAGCAGGATGTTGTGTGCCTTTGACCAGTTTGGTTCTTGTGTGTCGCCGGTGAAAAGGCCGTCACCGCCAATGGCACGAACCCGTCGCAATGCCCCTCTGACCGCCTTGTCAAAGCGTTTTTCATCGCAGAGTTCGTCAACAAGATCGGCACCGGAAACGATCACCATTGGCTTGCCCATCATGTCCATGCGGAAAATCGGGCCCAACTGTCTGGTCAAATCCATCAGGCTTTGAAGCGGGCGGTCCTTGTCAACAGAAAGCATGTTACCGAGAAACGGGGTTTTCTCAGGCATGGGGATGCGTTCAAGATTGGCTTTCTGATCCATTTTCCCTCCAAGACACGCGACCAGACTGTCCGCACAGTCCAACGGAAACTGACGTAAAAGTCAAATATTCTGATAATGGTAGAAGCCTATTTGTCTTGAATTTGCTGCAGTTTTTCCTGCATTGCCTCGATCTGCTTTTTCAGATCGGACAATTCATCGGCCATTCCGGTAGCATCTTCTGCCGGCTTTGTTGTTTCTGCTGAAGGATCGTTTTGCGTTTCCGGATCATCAGCTGCCGCTTGTTTCCCGCCTGAAGGCAACCAGGGTGACAGGACAGCACCGATCAGTTCGCTCTGTGCATCACGCCAAGTTTCAAAACTGTTGATCGCCTTCTGCGGATCGAGCGGATTTGCCATCTGTTCCCGGATCGAGCCGGTGATTTCTTTTCTGTGCCTTTTCAGCATTTCAAAAGATTCAGAAAGAAATGCCGGAACGAGGCTTTTTCCATCACCGGTATATGACCTGACAATATCGGTCAGCACATTGACAGGAAGAACGCTTCCGCCTTTGGCTTCCTGGTCAGCAATGATCTGGATCAGTATCTGGCTGGTTATGTCTTCGCCGGATTTTTTATCGGTGATTTTGACATTGTACCCCTCACGCACCAGTTCGGCGATTTCATCAACCGTGATGTAATCGCTGGTTTTGGTATTATACAGCCGCCGGCTCGAATACCGGCTGATTTGTATAACATTGGCTTCGTCTGGATTTGCCATCTGCAATTCCGTTAATTGGTGACCTGTTCGTATGCCAGTGCAGCAACAATATGCACGCGCCGGGTCTCTCCGCCATTCAATGCGGTATGATACCCTCTGGTATCCGTGAAATAAACCGATCCGTCTGCCGGCAGATGGGTGACGTGGTGGTTTACAATGAAGAGGGATCCGGGGTTGGTTATCACCGGTATGTGCAAGCGTGGTTCAGGATCACGGTGCCATGAATTGCAGTTATACAGCCCTTTAGACAAAACCCGCATCCGTCCAATCGGGAAACGTTTGGCAAGTTCTGCGTGGACATGCTCAAAGTAGGTTCCCTTGAATTTCGGATTGAATTCAGAGAAGTCAACTTCCGGTACAAGGTCCTCACGCGGCTCTTCCTGGTAACGTTCGTCCGTTCGCAGCCAGTAGCGACCGGAAAGATCATTTGCAGTCCACTCGGTTTGTCCGGGTCTTTGTGTCAGCGGCAATGCGGAAAATCCCTCTTCCTGCATGTCTCCCATGAACGTTTCGCGCTCAAGGCATTCATTCAGCGCCTCACGGAGTTTCTCTATGTCAAATTTCAGGTTTAGTCTGGAAATGCCGGGGCCTGCCACAAAACCTGCAACCGACTCGGTCTCTGGCCGTTCAGCCATGTTGGAAAGTATGGCTCTTGTATCGTCATCTTCTATGAGTGGCGTGAAGTTCATTTGCATCAGTGTTCCAGTTGGATTTCAGGTTGGAAAATCCTACGGCTGCGAAAACAAAAGACAAGTGCGACTTCAGAACAGAAAATTCGTAAATCGGTCAGTCATGCGCTTGGCTCTCAACTCTACTTGTCTCGGAATTCTGCCGGCCGTTTTTCCATGAAAGCATTCACGCCTTCACGGGATTCTTCTGTATCATAGAAAAGGCTGAGAGCCTGCATACCCATCTGCGAAATGCCGCGAATGTTTTCGCTGTCCATGTTGAAGCTTTTCTTGGCAATGGCGATTGCTGTTGGGCTGAGTGCATTGATTTCCGCACACCATTTTTCCACCTCGGCATCAAGATCATCATCAGCAACGACCGTATTTACCAGACCCATCTCCAATGCTTCTTTGGCTGAATAGCGGCGGCAGAGCATCCATATTTCGCGTGCCTTTTTTTCGCCCACTATCCTTGAAAGCAATGCTGTACCGAAGCCCGGGTCCACTGATCCGACTTTCGGGCCGACCTGTCCGAAAATTGCACTTTCGCAAGCAATGGCAAGATCGCAACAGGTCACCAGAACATTCCTGCCGCCGATTGCATAGCCGTTCACCCTTGCAATTACCGGTTTTGGCACATCCCGGATTGTCGTCTGCAACTCTTCCACCGGAAGGCCTATTGTGCCGCGCCCGCCATATCCTCCATCGTGGGACGACTGGTCGCCTCCAGTGCAAAATGCCTTGGTTCCGGCTCCCGTCAGCACGATGGCAGCGACAGATTTGTCCCATCCTGCCTTGTTCAAGGCATCAATGATTTCCTCACAGGTCTGGTTGCGAAAAGCGTTGTACTTGTCCTGCCTATCAATTGTTATCCAGGCTGCAGCATTTCTGATTTCGTATTTGATATCAGTGTATTCCATGATTTTCCTAACGTGAATCCATTGCGTTTCGTTTCTTGATAACCGAATTGGTGAAAAATTCTAAAGGACATTTTCATCGTTGCCGGTTTTCAAGCTGGTTTTGATCACATTTACATCAGCAAACGGGATACTTGATCAACCTGAT
>JBCCYR010000042.1:0-12128 GCA_039189355.1 Pseudomonadota bacterium | reverse complement strand
AAGACCTGCTGCTGACATCCGGACGTAACTGTCACGCTCGCTCATCGATTTTGACAACCCTCGCAACACGATGAATGCATAAATCCCAACCAGCAACATACAAGCTATGATGCCAAACTCCTCCGCAGCGACTGCAAAGGAAAAATCGGTATGGGAGTCAGGCAGTATGTTTTTCACGGTCCCCTCTCCGGGTCCCTGCCCTAGCCAGCCACCATTGCGGATTGCTTCAATTCCGGTGTCCACCTGATAATTGTCGCCCTCCCCGGTAACAAAGCGGTTTATCCTGCCTGCCACATGCGGAAACATGGTGTATGCAGCAAGCATGCCTGACAGGCCAATTGCTCCGAACGCAGCAATCCACATCCAGGACATGCCAGCCATAAAAAACAGCGCTGCCCAAACAAGAGCTACCAGCATGGTCTGCCCAAAATCAGGCTGGGCAACGAGCAAGGCGGCCACAATACCGAAAAGGATAATTGAAAACAGGTTGCCGGGAATGTCAGGCCTGCGCGAATTTTCCGCAAACAGCCAAGCCGTTATGATCACAAAAGCAGGTTTCACAAACTCGGAAGGCTGCAGCGTGAAGCCTGCCAGATAAATCCACCGGCGTGATCCTTTTACTTCCGAACCGATGAACAAGGTTGCGAGCAAAAACAGAATCGATACACCAAACAATAAAAATGCCGACCGACGCACCTGTTTGGGCGAAAGCATCGACAGGCCAACCATCACCACTATTGTAGGCACAAAGAAAAGCGCGTGACGCTTGATGAAATGGAATTCATCAACCCCGATGCGTTCTGCAACCGGGGGGCTTGCTGCAAACGACATCAGCAACCCGCATAAAGCAAGAAACAGCAAGGCTGCCAGCAAAGGCCTGTCAACCGTCCGCCACCATTCAGCCAACAGACTGGTATCTGCTCGACTTACCATCAGTCTTTCTCCCCGTAAGCTACAAAGCCATCAAGTTTTTGAACCACAGCCCTGAAAGCTTCGCCGCGCAGTTCAAAATTCTTGTATTGATCAAAACTCGCACATGCAGGTGACAACAATATCGTTGCATCCTTGCCTGCAATTTCCGAAACAGCACTGGCAACAGCGACATCAATTGTGCCGGAAATTTCATAAGGCACATCATTACCCAGCGTCGCTGCAAATTGTGGTGCAGCCTCACCGATTAGAAACGCTTTTGAAAGCCGCCCAAAGAAAGGGCGCAGGCTTTCAATCCCGCCGTCTTTGGCTAGACCACCAGCAATCCAGTATATGTTTTCGAAACTGCTCAACGCCATCGCCGCCGCATCCGCATTGGTGCCTTTCGAATCATTTACAAAAACAGTTGTACCAAGATTTCCAAGAATTTCCATGCGATGGGCAAGACCAGGAAAACTATTCAGGCCTTGCTGTATGATTTTGCGATCTTCAACACCAACCGCTTCGCATGCTGCAACGCTGGCAGCTGCATTCTGTGCATTGTGTTTGCCTTTGAGGGTTGGAATCCCTGCCAAGGTTGCAAGCCGGTTTCCTGCATCAGACGAAATACCTTCACCATCCCAAAAATAAAGATGGTGCCCCTGCGCGGTTTCAGTGGATATTTGAACTCCCCGTTTTCCGGCATGAATTAGCCCGTCAGCAATATGCCTGGAATAAACATCGTCAACACCGATAACTGCAAAATCTGCGCCTTCTACAAGCCTTGCCTTGATCTCGGCATAGTGTTCCATGGTGCCGTGACGGTCCAGATGATCGGGTGCAAGATTGAGCAAAATGCCAACCGTTGGATCAAGCGTAGGAGCAAGATCAATCTGGTAGGATGAACACTCAAGCACGTAAAACGCGTCATCTGTCAGTGGATCGAGTGAGAGCACCGCCTTGCCGATATTGCCTCCCATTTGGACATTCTTTCCGGCGTTACGGAGAATGTGGGATATCAGGGCAGTTGTAGTCGATTTGCCATTGGTTCCGGTGATTGCGATGAAGCTGCTTTGCGGAGCAATCGCGCGGCGTTCAACCGCAAACAATTCGATATCACCAATAACCGGAACGCTGTGAGCGTTTGCGAGTTCAACGGTCCAGTGTGGCTTTGGATGGGTGAGCGGCACGCCCGGCGCCAGAACCAGCGCATCTGCCTTGGAAAAATCGAAATCCCTAAGGTCACCAGACGGAATGCCTTCGCTTGCCGCAAGTTCAACACTGTTGGGATTATCATCAAACGCAGTTACATTTGCGCCGCCTGCAAGAAGCGCATTCGCAGTAACAAGCCCGGAACCACCCAGCCCGAACAGAGCTATATTCTGGCCTTTGCATGTGGTGACCGGGATCATGTCAAAGACTCTCTTCCCGACTATCTTAGTTTAAGAGTTGCCAGTCCAATCAGGGCCAGCATCACGGAAATAATCCAGAAACGGATCACCACCTGGCTTTCAGTCCAGCCCTTTTTTTCAAAATGATGGTGTATCGGCGCCATCGCAAAAACGCGTTTTCCGGTCAGTTTGAACGAAGCGACCTGGATGATCACCGACAGGGCTTCCATGACAAACAGGCCGCCGATAATCACCAGAACAATCTCGTGTTTTGTTGCAACAGCTGTCGCACCGATCATGCCGCCAAGAGCCAGTGACCCTGTGTCCCCCATGAAAATCGCGGCTGGCGGTGCGTTGAACCACAGAAATCCAAGCCCCGCACCAATGATAGCACCGCAAAGAACGGCAACTTCCCCGGTACCCGGCACGAAATGGATTTGAAGATAACCGGAAAAAATAGCGTTGCCGGAAAGATAGGCGATAACACCAAAGGAGGCAGCAGCAATCATCACCGGTACAATTGCGAGGCCGTCAAGGCCGTCTGTCAGGTTTACCGCATTACCGGCGGCGACAATTACAAACGCTCCGAACGGTATGAAAAACCATCCAAGGTTCAGGAGTACGTCCTTGAAAAACGGAAATGTCAGCGATGTCGAAAACGGAGCTTCGCCATTGTTGGCTATCGCATAACAGGCAACTGCTGCAATGAGAAACTCCAGCGCCAAACGAACCCTGCCGGAAAAGCCTTTGTCACTTTGCTTGGTCACCTTCAGATAATCATCGTAAAACCCGATCGCTCCAAACCCGATTGTAACCATCAATACAACCCAGACATAAACGCTGGATAGATTGGCCCATAACAGCGATGAAATAAGAACGCCCGACAGGATCATCAACCCGCCCATGGTTGGTGTCCCCGCCTTCACGAAATGGGTTTCCGGTCCATCAGCCCTGATCGGTTGGCCTCTACCCTGCCTGATTTTCAAGGCGGCGATAATTCTTGGCCCGAGCAAAAATACGATTAATGCTGACGTTATGAGCGCTGCGCCGGTTCGGAACGTGATGTATCTGAACAGGTTGAGTACAGAGACATCGGACGAGAGTTCCTGTCCAAGATAATAAAGCATTTCTTTCCCCTGTGCCCTGTATGGGCCGTAACTATTCCAGAATTTTCTGCACAACGGCAGCAAATCCAATCCCCTTTGACGCTTTCAGCATTACCACATCGCCCGGTTTCATCGTCGCCTTCAGACGTTCGGGCAACACGGTCGCATCCTTGTAATGACCGCCAAGTTTTTCCTTTGGCAAAATCTTTGCAAGATTTTCCATTTCAGGTCCCACCAAAAATACAAGATCAGCCTTGCTTGCCGATATCGGCTTTGCCAATGCTTCATGAAATTTCTTCGACTGCCGCCCCAATTCGAGCATGTCTCCAAGAACCGCAATGCGCCGTTTGGTCTTCACCCCTTCATAATTGCCAAGAACCTCAAGGGCAGCCTCCATAGAGGCCGGATTGGCGTTGTAGCTTTCATCTATCACCGTAATGCCCATGGCACCGGAGCCACCGATGACATAACGTGTTCCCCTGCCATCAGCTGCGGTAATCTTTGACAGCGCATCTTTTGACTTGTCGAGATCAGCACCCAGCAGTGTTGCAGCTCCCAACACGCCGACGCTGTTTAGCGCCATGTGCTCACCGGGAACCGAAATCTCGTAATCGACATCCTTGCCTTTGACACGAACCGAAAGCCTGGATCCATCCGGCGTTTGCTCCAGTTCCCTTAGCCAGAAATCGGACCCGCGTTTTTGGCCGTAAGAGGCAAGGTGTTCAATACCTGCTTCCTTTGCCAGGTCACGCAACAGCACGTAGCGCCTGTCATCGTGATTGACCAGAGCATAGCCGCCCGGAACAACGCCGGAGTAGATTTCCGCCTTTGCCTTGGCAATATCCTCGATTGAATCAAATGCACCAATGTGTGCCGGCGCAATTGCTGTAATCATTGCGACATGCGGCCGGACCATCTTCACCAGCGGAGTAATCTCGCCGGGATGGTTCATACCTATTTCAAAGACTCCGAACTTTGCCTCTTTGGGCATGCGCGCAAGGGTAAGCGGCACTCCCCAGTGATTGTTGAATGAAGCAGCAGACGCATGCACCATTCCGCTTGGTGCAAGGACGGTCCGAAGCATTTCCTTGGTGGTGGTTTTCCCCACACTCCCGGTAATCGCGATAATCTGTGCTTTAGACCGCATCCGTGCAACTTCGCCAAGCCTCGTCATGGCTTCCAGTACATCGCGAACTACAATCAATGGCAGCTTGAGACTTCCAAGCGAAACAAGCTTGCTTTCATCGACCACCGCAACAGCTGCACCGGCACGCATGGCCGCAGCAAGATAATCATGCCCGTCCACGCGATCTCCCTTGATCGCAAAGAATGCCTCACCTTCACCCAGGGTTCTGGTATCGATCGATATTCCGGCAACGCCCTCAGGCATCTCACCGACAGGACGTCCATCCACTGCCGCCATGAATTCATCAAAGGTCCAAAGCAGACTCATACAGCCTCCTTTGCCAAAGCGTTGCGCAGAACTTCGTGATCAGAAAACGGCAACGTCTGATTTCCGACAATCTGTCCCGGCTCATGCCCTTTGCCTGCAACAACCAAACAGTCCCCGGCTTGCATCATATTGCATGCCTCCTGTATTGCTTCTGCCCGGTCGCCAATCTCGATGGCGCCCTTGGCAGCGGCCAGAATTTCAGCTCTTATTCTCGCCGGATCTTCCGTCCGCGGATTATCATCCGTGATGATTACAACATCCGCCAAACGATCGGCAATCTCTCCCATGATTGGCCGTTTGCCTTTGTCACGGTCTCCGCCACAACCGAATACGAGCATCAGCTTTCCAGACGTGAAAGGACGTAAGGAGTTAAGAACGTTTTCCAGCGCCTCGGGCTTGTGAGCATAATCCACATAAGCCGGTGCGCCTTCCGCAGTCTTTCCTACCAGCTCAAGGCGGCCGGAGGCGCCCTCAAGAGTTTCCAGGGCCTTGAACGCCTCAGAAGCATCCGTTCCGGTTGCAATCGCCATCCCGGCTGCAACGACTGCATTTGCAATCTGGAAATCACCAGCCAGCGGAAACTCAATGCGGTAGTGTTTGCCATCAAATGCCAGCTCGACGATTTGATTGTATTGCTGATGCTCAACCTTTTTCAGCGAGATAAAGTCCCCTGACCTTCCAACAGTCAGACATTTGCGCCCGGCAGCTACCGTTGCCGCGATTACCCGTTCCGAATAGACATCATCTGCAAAAATGACAGCCGGCGCACCTTGCGGAAGTCTCTGCGTAAACAGTAACAGTTTTGCTCTAAGATAGTCTTCCATGTCCGGATGATAGTCGAGATGGTCACGGCCAAGATTGGTAAATCCGGCAACACTCAAACGCACACCGTCCAGCCTGCTTTGGTCAAGGCCGTGAGATGATGCTTCCATAGATGCATGCGTTACACCCGCCTCAGTGAGTTCAGCAAGAAGCGCATGCAGGAAAATCGGATCGGGCGTCGTAAGATTTCCATAGTCATCGCGTCCCGGAGCGACAACACCTGTAGTACCAAGGCTTGCAGCTATACATCCTTCTGCTTCCCATATCTGCCGCAGAAAATTGGCAACTGACGTTTTACCAGCCGTACCGGTCACTGCAGCGATGGTAGCAGGTTGCTTTTCATAAAATGCCGCAGCAGCATCAGCCAATACCCGGCGCGGCAGCTCGCTTCTGAAAACAGGGACATCAACGGCCTCAATCTTTGAAGCTTGCGAGACAACAGCAGCACAGGCACCACGCTCCGCTGCATCGGCAACAAAACTCGCACCATCAACATTGATCCCCGGCAACCCGAAAAACAGAAAGCCGGGTTTCACATCTGAGGAATTGGAGGCAAGACCCGCAACAGCAACAGAACCCAATGCATCCGGAATGGTATCAGACAATCCGGTAAGCATGTTGAGGTTCATGGGCGCACTTTCCTGGGCGAATCATAAAATTGCTACGCTCCCCTTTTGCCAATCTAATTTGAGATTAACAAGGGACTGGGAACATTGCCGTAGTCAGGCTGAACGCCCAGAACAGGAGCGGAACGGCGGATTATATTTCCCACAACAGGGGCGGCATTAAGGCCTGCAGTTGCACTTTTCTTGCCTTCTTCAGGTTTCGGTTCGTCAATAAACACCAAAACGACATATTGGGGATCATCGATCGGAAATGCTGCCAGAAATGCATTGAACCGCTTGTCTGAAGAGTAGCGGCCGTTCACCACCTTTTCCGCCGTACCGGTTTTACCCCCGACCCTGAAGCCGGGCACTTCTGCACGCCTGCCGGACCCTTTTTCGACATTGAGCCGCATCAGGTTACGCATGTGAGCACTGGTTGCAGGAGCAATAACTTGCTGGCCCTCACGCTCAGCGAGTGATCTGGAACGCGGAAAAAGCGTCGGGTTCAAAAGCTTGCCCCCGTTTACCAGGGCAGCACCGGCAACAGCAGTCTGCAATGGCGTGGTCAGGGCACCATGCCCATACGAGATGGTCACGGAGTGAATCTTGCGCCACTTTTTGGGTTCTACAGGGCGTGCCACCTCCGGCAATTCAAACGGCATCCGGCTAAGCAAACCCACACGATGGAGAAAGTCACGATGACCTGTCACACCCACAACATCAGCCATCTTTGCAGTTCCGATGTTGGATGAATAAATAAATACTTCCGGTACGCTCAAAACCCTGCGTTTGGCATGGAAATCATTGATCGTGTGCTTGCCGATCCGCAATGCCTTTGTCGCATCAAACTGGTCATCCATTGAAACTTTGCCGCTATCCAGCGCCATTGCAGTGGTAAAGGTCTTGAATGTTGAACCCATCTCAAAAAGCCCCGCACTCACCCGGTTCAAACGGTCTTTCTTGAGAGCATCCACAGGACGATTGGGATCATAGTCGGGTAACGAAGCCATCGCCACCACCTCACCGGTTTGGGCATTGAGAACCACAGCGCCTGCCGCTATGGCCTGATAACGCTGCATTGCTTTTGCAAGTTCATCGCGCACATAGTGCTGAACCCGCAAGTCAATTGAAAGATAGACGGGCTCCAACTGGCGGTCTGTTGCAAGTCCCAGTTTGCGCAATTCAGCAAGCCCGCGGTCATCAATATATTTTTCAAGACCGGCGATACCCACATTGTCAATATTTACGTGTCCGACAATATGAGAAGCAGTTTCGCCTTTCGGATAAAACCGCCTTGTTTCTGTACGAAAACCAATACCGGGTATGCCGAGCGCCAGTATCTCGTTTTCCTTGGCTGGCGTCAGCTCCCGTTTAAGCCAGACAAATCCGGCATTGCTCGTAAGCCGTTTATAGACGGATTTGACATTGAGATCGGGAAGGACTGTCACCAGTTTCTCAACAGCCTCATCCGCATCCACAATCCGTTTAGGTTCGGCGAAAAGAGAGGATGTCACAATGTCGGTTGCAAGCATCTCGCCATTCCGGTCCTGAATGTCCGGACGTGTCGCGGTGATTGCAATGTCCTTGACTTGCGCAACGACTGAACGGTCAGGTTCTGAAAAACCCAACAGAACCAGACGGCCAAGGATGATTGAATAGGCAATGATCACGACAACCATCGCCAGCGCTACCCGGGATTGCGCCTGATTGACCGTAACTTTTCCGGCACCTTCAAAAGTCAGATGCGACGCGTTTTCTGCCCTGTCGATAACCTGCGTCATTCGCCGCCCCGTTTAACACTACCCGTCTTGATGCTTGCATCCGTGTCCGCAAAACTTTCCCCTTCATCAGGAAGGTTTGGCAATCTGAATCCAGGCAGCTCATTTTCTTTTGCAATTTGCGTTGCCGACATTTGCTCAAGTTGGAGCTCCTGGCTGTAACGCTCAACCAGTTCCTGCAGTCTTGCGGGACTGGTCAGCAAGCTCCAGTCTGATTTCAGCAGATCAATTTCAACTTTTTCAGCCGCAATCTGTTTTTCAAGCTCCGCCACTCTTTCAAGCTCAAGTTGCGAGTCATGTTTGACCTTGAAGGTCCAGGAGACCACAGCCACAAGTGCAATCAGCAGGATAAGATCAATCGACCGCATCATTGGGGCGAGGCGCATGGTTATCTTCCTCCTGTCTGCAAGTCTGAAAGTTCAACAAGATTGGGAATGCCGAAAATTGACATGTCAGCTACAAGTGGAACTCCCGATGTCCGCTTTCCCCAACGCACTTTTGCGGACCTCGCACGCGGGTTAGTGCCAGCCTCACCTACCGAAGCCTTGAGCAGTCCGCGTCCCGCAATTTCAAAGGATGCCATCTTTTTCTCGACCATGGGCATGTGACGCGAACCCTGCTCGCCACCACAACGATCCCTGAAGAACAGCTTCACAATACGATCTTCCAGAGAATGAAACGTAACAACGACCAGGTTGCCACCAGCCTTGAGAAGTTCTTCAGCAGCAAACAGCGCCTTTGCCAATTGCTGCAGCTCCTGGTTCACAAAAATACGCAGGGCTTGAAATGTGCGTGTGGCAGGATGAATCTTGTCCTGCGGCTTGCGGCGAACAGCTTTCTCGACAACTGTTGCAAGCTCAAGTGTTGTTGCAAATTTTGCGACTTCCCGGGCCTTCACAATTTCCCGCGATACGGCAGAAGCTTTCTTCTCCTCTCCCAACAAGCCGATAATCCGCGTCAGGTCCGGTTGACTGGCATGATTGACCACATCGGCAGCGGAAACGCCCTGCTGCGACATCCTCATGTCAAGTGGACCGTCCTTTTGAAACGAAAACCCTCTTTCTGCTTCATCAAGCTGCATGGAGGACACGCCAATATCAAGCACCACCCCGTCCACACGGTTCATTGCAGAACTTTCGGCAAGTTCCCGCATGTTCGAAAACTCACCCTGCCGCAACGTCAATCGGTTCTTGTAACGGGCAACCATGTCAGACCCACCACGAATGGCATTGGGATCACGGTCAATTGCAAGTACAGCCGCACCTGCCTGAAGCAACGCTTCCGTATACCCACCGGCACCAAACGTCCCATCGATGAAGGATTGTCCTTCCGCAGGGGACAGACAGGCAAGGACCTCGTTGAGCATAACCGGAACGTGACGAACTGGCCCGCCAGCAATATTTCCGCCAATATTGCTGCCCGTCACGCCGATAGCCCTCCTTGCCTGTCTGCACCGTCCCCACGGCCCCCAGATTTTGCGCGGCGCATCTCCGCGACTTGCTTCCTTGCCTCCTCGCGATAGGCAAGAAAACGGTTCGGCTCCCACATTTGAAAGAAGTATCCCCGCCCTACAAACGCAGCGCGGTCCGTAATCCCTGTTTGTTCACGAATAGTGTCCGTCAGCGATATCCGGCCTTCCGCATCAATCTTCAGCTCGCTTGAGTCACCGTGCAGCACAAACGAGTAAAGCTCATATTCTTCAGAAAACGGATCAAGGGTCGCAAGATGTCGCTCACCCTGCTCGATCAACTCCATGCCACCCGCATCAACAGATGGCTGGTCCACCGACATCAACGTGTAGAGCTTGGAAGTTGCTCCCAGCTTCGGACGAAAAGAGGCAGGGATTGAAACCCTCCCTTTCCTGTCGACCTTGTTGATCGTGTTCGACAAGAACCGATCCATCGCCACCTTCCCGATACAATTACCCCCTGCCCACCCCAGCAGACCAAAAGGCACCCCGATTTACGCGAAAAACATGTTTTGGGATAACATGGGAAAATTTGGGCGTCAATGGGATTTACATATGGAAACTTGGGAAACGACCTGAAAACACCCATAGGCAAAGCGGCCGTTGAACAAAAGGAGAATTATCATCAAGAGAAGAGCAAGAGGATGAGTCAGATTGACTCACTCATGCATAAACCCTTCTGAAATTTTGAATATTGCGCTCGCTAAACGAAAATTTTAAAAAGAGACAGAAGAAATTGGCACCTTGCAATTCATGAAAAAAGACGAACATTTCACCGAGTTTTCAGGCAAGGCCGGCAAACCGACATCTGCTGAAAGAGCGTTTATAGCTGCCGCTTACAGTGGCAAAGAGGCAGATTGCTCCACTTTCACAATCAATGAAAAAAAGATATCGGCCGCCTTGTTCGAGGCAATTTTGACCGGTAGCTTTTCAAGCCCTGATTTTCCCGAGTGGGTGTTGAGTTCTGTCGGTGTCAGATTATCGGGCGCAGAAATCGTCGGCGACGTTTTTCTTGAACGTTCAAATGTGATTAATACGGTTAGCTTGCGAGAAGTGGCCTTCAAGGGAACGGTGGACCTTGAGCAATGCAATTTGAACGGTGACCTAATTCTAAGTGAATGCCGCCTGGAGGATACGTTCTATTTGTCCGGTGCAAAACTTGAAGGCAGCTTCCAGGCCGTCAACTGTAAATTTGGAAATGCCAAAGAAGATTCAGGCAAAGATCAACGAGAATTCCTGTTATCTGCCAATAATATAAGTGCTGGTGTATTTGCTCTTGTTGATTGTGAGGTGTTCGGCTCGATCGAACTCATTGGGGCCCAGCTAAGAGGCACACTGCGACTGGACGGCCCATCCATGGCCATTGTGGCGATGGAAGAAGCATTGGTTGCGGACCGTATTTCCTGCGATAGCGTAGTGTTGGATTCTGCCCGGATAGAGGGTGGAGTCTCACTTAAGGAAGCAAGGGTAAACGGTTTCCTGAGTGCAATCGGAACAACCATTCAAGCCGATTGTACAGACGCAATTTCTGCCAGCGGTCTGCACGCAGATAGTTGTTCCTTTGCAATGGCAAACATAACCGGAAAACTGAACTTCATGGGTGCAGCCATTAAGGGGCAATTTCTTGCCAATGGGGCAGCGTTGCACAATCCATGTGGCGATGCATTGAGTGCAGATTTCGGAAATTTTGGCGGATTCTTTTTTACACCCGGAGCACCTGATCCGGAAACTAGAGTACCTAAACCGTTTAAAAGCGATGGTTGTATCAATCTTTCACTGGTTAATGTCGCCACCATTATTCGGTTCTCAAATGCTTCTCTTGTGTCCAACAACATACAAGCTCTCTCGCTCAGGGCTGCCAATGTAGAAGGTGAAATCGAGTTCCGGGATACGGAAATTGAAGGACATATATATGGTGACAACCTGCGGGTTGAGGGTCGCATGTCCTTTATCGGCGACACAAAACTAGCGGCCTCAACCATCACGTCTGAAAGCATTATTGTAGAAAACAACGACAATCAGAACACACGAGAAAAGTTTAAACATCATGCTTTGGTCATGCGGGAGGCGCGTGTACAAGGCCGGCTAATTCTTCCTAAGATTTGTCCTGTTGGCATCGTGGATCTGTCCAGCGCCAAATGCGGAACACTTGAAGACTTCGGTTCAGGCTGGCCGGAACATGACAAAAACTCACCAGAAGCAGGCGATCAGGGAGAAGGACAATCACCGCAGTTTCTTGTTCTGGACGGTTTTGAATACGATTATCTCGAGAATCCATCAGGGCATACCACTTCTGCAAAGAGAATTTCAGACTGCCGCGTCGAATGGCTAAAAGCTCAGGACATCAGCGACATTGAGTTTCACTTCAATCCCCAGCCATGGCGACAGTTATCTCAGGTCTTGAGTCGAATGGGGTATGAGGACGAAGCGCAGCAGATATCTATCGAAGGCAAGAACCTGAAACGCAAAGCTCAGGATACGCCGCGCCGTTCAAAGATCGAAAGCTTCATCTTACAGGTTACGGCTGAGTACGGGTTTAATCCATGGCGCACCCTCGCAATTTCAATCATTTGTATTTTGATATTTGCAAGCTTTT
>JBCCYR010000041.1:0-12382 GCA_039189355.1 Pseudomonadota bacterium | reverse complement strand
TCTGCGCCAGGCTGACCATTCCGCCATAACCGGCAAGCAGCATGAGACTTAGCGAGATTATTCCCAGAATAAACGTCCAGCCAAATATCTGGTACAGTGCAAAGTCGTTTACCAACAGTGGCATGATGAGCAGAATGGCTGAAACGATCCAGTAGCGGATGGGAATGCGCTCCAGCCAGCTTTCCCTTTGTGTTCCGGACTGGGTTTTTGACAAGTCTTCAACAACAGAAAACATCTATGATCTCCCCAACAAACCCTGGGGCCGAAACGCCAAAACCAGAACCATGATGAGAAAGGTCAGCACTACCGCATATGTCGGAAAGTATACGGAGCCGAATTGTTCAGCCAACCCGATCAATAACGCCCCCAGCGCTGCACCACCGATCGAACCCATCCCACCAACAATGACAACGACCAGAGACGCGAGAAGAAAACGAATATCCTCTCCAGGTGCGACTGACTGGAACGTCCCACCAATCACACCAGCAACACCAGCCAATCCGGCGCCAAATGCAAACACGCCCATGAAGATAAGCTGAATTCGGACACCAGATGCCGAGAGCATGTCACGATCATCGACGCCTGCCCGTATCATCATGCCAATCTGCGTTCTGTTGAGCAGATACCAAATTGCAATTCCCACAACCACCGAAGCTGCAAAGATAACCAGGCGAACCGTAGGATATTTGAGGAAAATCAGGTCTCCGGAAGACCGCTTGACCCCGCTTACGAGGAATGTCTGAACAGGACCGCTGAGCCATTCAGGTGGGGAAATGTTTATGAAATCCCCGCCCCAAATCCACAACATGAGGTCTGCCATGATAATGGATAGCCCAATGGTGACGAGTGTTTGCCGCAGGTCCTGCCCTTCCATCCGGCGAAACACAAAGAACTGCAGAAGGACACCGATGAAGCCAACAACGAAGAACGACGCCGGGAAAGCGAGCAGCCAATAACCCGACCAATCGGCGACAATGAAACCGATGTATCCACCAAGCAAATACAACGAACCGTGTGCAAGGTTGACATTACGCATAAGTCCGAAGATCAGCGTGAATCCGCTGGCGACCAGAAAATACAGACCGCCCAATGTGATGCCGTTCAACAGAGCGTTCAGGAAAATTTTCTTCCGGCCAATTACTTCGACCAGACTTTTCGGCCAAACGGCAAACACCAGCCAGATGAGCAATGCTGCAGCAATTGCAATGATCAATGTCCAATACGGATGCCGTTCCATGAAACTTCTCACAAGAAGCCTCCATGAACACGAACATTGCTGATCAAAATTTCTTTGATCGTGAACACAATGATTTCCTCTCCTCCAGCGGCGCGATGCGGCACACATTAAAAGAGTAAGAAAAATCGGCCTATACGGGCATACCTGAAAGTATGATCACTTGGCTGATCATAGCGAAAATCACGCGCCTACGTTTGCTACCCGGCGATAATCGCTTGGTGGAATTCCGACATTGGAAGCAAAGAACCTTGTGAAGCTGGCCTGTGAAGAAAATCCAAGATCGAACCCTATGTCGGAGACTGTTTTATCAGTCTTCATAAGATACTCGATCGCTTTCTCAGAACGCAAGGTATTCAAATACAGATTGGGTGTAACACCCATTTGCTTTTTAAACAGTTTGAAGAAATGCGGTCTGGACAGCCCCACCTCTCGGGCAAGTGATTCCATCTCGACAGTATCCGCAAAGTTGTCTTGCATCAGTCGAAGCGAACGGCGGACCCGATAGTCAGAGAAGCGCGAACGGAGATTGTCAAAGATCGGGTTTCCACCATGCCCCTTCCAGGACTGCTGGTAACACTGGGCTGTTGTTCCATAGAGGTAGCCATTGAATTGACTTTCATTTTCCTCTTCAAGCAACTGGGACGTCAGTCGATGTACCCATTGCTGCACTTCGTCAGTCATCCTTATTTTTGCGCGTCCGAAGTTAAGGGTAAATTCCGCTGTCTGACTCGCCTCGAGAAACCAGATCGGCTTGATGTACAAAACCAGGCACAAACATGCTTCATGGGTTGAACCATCTACGTCAAAGGAGTGCGGCTCCCAAGGGCTTACCGCCACACCATTTAATCGGTTGGCAGCGTAATCTTTGCCACTCACATTGATAACGGCGGGTGCGCCATCCAAATAGAAAATCAAGTGACCTTCACGGTGGCCGTGTGGAATAATCGGTTTATTCAGTTCGTAAATCGCGGCACGGCCAAATGAACCGTGCCTTACAGACACTGCAACACTCATATCACGCCCTCTCCTCCCAAAGAGCTCGCTGCTTTATGCAGGCAGCTTAATTGCTAATATGAACCCTTCTCATTTTCTTTTGCAATACGACGAACATCAAAATCATACTTGAAGGTATATGTGAACACTTCTGCGCGATGCGGACAAGGCCACCACAGGTGTGTTTATTGCCTGCTTTTTGATTAATTTGCCTTTGTATAGGCAGTTTTGATAGTCGTAAAAAATTCCCTGGCATAGGTTCCCTGCTCTCGCGGGCCATAGCTTGAGCCTTTTGCCCCGCCAAATGGCACATGATAGTCGACGCCTGCGGTCGGAACATTAACCATGGCCATCCCTGCTTGCACATTGCGTTTGAAATGGGTGGCATGTTTCAAACTCGAAGTGCAAATGCCAGCGGACAACCCAAACTCCGTATCATTAGCAACTTCCAAGGCGTCCTCATAATCCTTGACCCTGATAACCGATGCCACCGGCCCGAAGACCTCTTCCCGGTTAATCCGCATGTCGTTGCTGGTCTCGGCAATCAGTGCAGGTGACAGATAAAATCCCTTTGTTTCACGCTTTAGCAGTTCGCCACCATGCCGGATACTGCCGCCCTCTCTGCGAGCTATTTCTATATATCCGAGATCTTGTTCAAGCTGGGTTTGATCGACAACAGGCCCTATGTCTGTCTCGTGATTTAATGCATGGCCCACCTTCAAGTTGCGCATTCGCTCAACCAGTTCTCCAACAAACTTGTTGTGAATCCCTTCAGTGACGATCAGCCTCGAAGAGGCGGTGCATCGTTGGCCAGTGGAGTAAAACGCGCCGTTAAGCGCACATTCGACGGCTGTTTCAATGTTTGCATCATCCAGCACGACAAGTGGATTCTTTCCACCCATTTCCAGTTGGAACTTGCGCATATTATCAACGCATCCCTGTGCGACCCGGTTTCCGGTTGCCTGCGAACCCGTAAACGAGATTGCATCTACGTTCTTGTTATCAACCAATTCCTGTCCAACCACTGATCCTGGTCCGTAAACGAGATTGAAAACACCATCAGGCAATCCAGATCGGCTTAAAATTTCGGCGACAGCCCATGAGCATCCGGGAACCAGTTCTGCCGGTTTGAATACGACCGTGTTACCATAACAAATCGCTGGCGCGATCTTCCAACTGGGAATGGCAATCGGAAAATTCCAGGGCGCAATTACTCCCACCACTCCAACAGGCTCCCGGGTTACTTCAACGCTGAGTGCGGGCCTGACCGAGGGAACAATATCTCCAGTCAAACGCAACGCTTCTCCAGCGAAGAAATCGAAAATCTGCGCGGCGCGAACGGTTTCCCCTACTCCTTCAGCCAGCGTTTTGCCTTCTTCACGGCTTAGAAGCTCGCCGATCTCTTCCTTTCTCGCCAGAATTTCATCTCCAACAAACTTCAATACATCATGACGCTGTTGGGGAGTGCTGTGTGACCAAGTGTCAAATGCGGCCTTGGCGGCCTGAATCGCAGACTGGGTTTCAGCAACACCCGCCTTACAATATGAGGCGATTATGTCTGATGTATCGGAAGGGTTTACGTTTTCGGCGGCATGAGAGGTCTCGATCCACTCGCCACCTATCAGGAGAGGTTTGGCTTTCATTAAAAAGATCCCAGTAACATTTCTTCGATAGGGCCACTGTCGATCACCTCCAACCCTGGGGACGTTGACATGGCTTTCGCAGCTATAAATGCGGCATCCGAGAGCTTCTGATTGGTAATCCCGATGCTGGAAAACCGGTCCGCAAGGGGCAATCGGGAAAAGTAGTCCTCGATTGCATTTACAATACCTGATCTACCATCAGCGTTGAACAAGTTCGACAAGGCGTCCAACTTTTCCAGATTGTGATTGGAGACCATTGCCACGACCTTCGGCAGAATTATTCTCCGGATACTTCCAAGGTTGACGTATTCTCCGTAAGCTTCTTCGAGACCATCGCCGATTACCTGCGTCATCCCCAATCCCTTCTGAAGCGCGAGTGCACTGTTGAGACTTGCAGCCATCATTTCGCGCCTGTGTTGGGCATTGTCTTCTTCCAGGACTTTCGGAAGATATTTGACAGCTCTGCGCAGACCATCAAATGCAATCCCGTCTGCGGGTGGATTATAATTTGGAGACAGATATGCCTCCAGGCACCGCGCGATTGCGTCAACTCCGGTGCTTGCGGTAACTGCAAGTTCGGCGCCTGTCGTGAGGGTCGGATCACAAATCGTAACGGTCGGAACGAGTTTCCGACACATCAGCCGTGCATATGTACCATCGTCGTGAACCAGCTTTGCGTGTGCGCTCACCGCCGAACAGAAGCCCATGATATTCGGCACGACGTACAGCTCGGGCAATGGTTTCTCGCCGATTCTGCGAGACCCGCCTTCAGCGATGGTGAATGGAGCGAGAGGCTTGTCATGGGCAATGATAACCCTGCTCAACTTGCCTAAATCAATTGTGTTGTTTGAACCCATCGCCAGCAAGATATCGCAATCCTGCTCACGAAATTTGTTCGCGATTTGAATGGCGGTATTTTCGTACGGAAGGTTGTCTTCGACTTCAAATAGCTGAACATTGTGTTTTTTGGGAACGCCACTTAGCACCCGTTGGAATGTATCCTCGTATGAAGGATCACGGATCTTGTCCACAATAAGCAGTGGCCGACATTTGTTGTTGATTTCAAGCTCTGACCGTAACGCTTCATCCAGAATTTCATCCGCAAAGTGCACGCGCGTTATATACGTAATCAACGTCATTTCTGGAGCTTTGGACCTTCACACACAACCCTTTTTCGGGGCCAATTCTGAATTGGCCCCGGATGCTGTCTCTAGACTTATTTGTAAGACGCCTTACAAGTTGGATTTTCGCGACTTGGCAGGCCAATTTTGGCAAATGCAGCCTCATCGATTCCCAAGGTTTGATTGACATTGCCAATCACCTTTACCGTCTTGTTGGTAAGGTTGCCGTCATCCAGTTCGACAACTTCAGACACGAAGTTGCTGCCAACCGCCTGCCGGTTCTTGTCCAAGACGATTTTACCATTTGGCGCATCCAACTCCAATGTCGACAGGCACTGACGGAACGCCTTGTGACCATCTGACAGATCGCCGCCAACCTCATTCATACAGGTCAACGCAGCTGTCGTGGCATTGTAGTAACCGGTAGCGAGCAGTGAAGGAGACGGGAAACGCTCTTCTGGCTTAAACGCATCCTGGTATGCTTTAACATAAGCCTGCCAATTTTCATTATCCCATGTGTCCGACTGAGGACCCGCCGAAGGTGTGCCGATAAGGGCTTTCTTCGCATCGCCTTTCGAGTTCAAAACAGTACCGTCAACCATAATGGAGCCACCAATCAAATTGGCATCACCACCGGCTTGTTGATACTGATTGAGAAAGTTCACGGCATCGCCGCCGCCCAATCCGAGGTAAATCGCATCCACATCATCAGGCAAAGCCGCAATGATTGATCCGAAATCTTTTGTGCCGAGCGGAACCCACAAGCGCTCGGTCACTTCGCCACCTGCTGCGCAAAACTCCGTTACGAAACCAAAGACTTGCGTGTAGATGAACGAATAATCCTCGCCAACGGTCGCAACTGTGCGATAGCCCTTTTCGCTATAGGCATAGTCACCAAGGCCAACAGACCATTGGGCACCATCGGTGTTAAATCTGAAGAAGTTCTCGGATGGAGTGACATAAGTTGTTTCCTGCGCTCCGGAGATTCCGTTCAGGAATGTAACCTGAGGCTGCGTCTTTGAATAATCGCGGATCGCAATACCTTCAGAACCAGAAAGCGGGCCAATAACAAGATCCACTTTGTCCTGCTCAACAAGCTTACGAGCAGCGCGAACGGCACTGTCAGGGGAAGCATCTGTTGGCCCTATGACCAACTCCACTTCGCGTCCACCACCTTTTCCGTCAAACTGTCCGAGTGCCGTTTTCAGGCCCCTTACACCATCTTCACCAAGAACGGTATACGTGCCCTCAAGGGTAGCCAAAACACCAACCTTCAGTTTTTCCGCTGCTTGAGCTGCTCCTGTTGCGAGCAAGGCTGCGACAGATGCACTTGCTAGTAATCGAAATTTCATGAATTTCCTCCCAAATGTTCTCACGCTGGGCAAAGCCCAAACCAAAGACCACAACTTTTGCGATCTGCATCCAATATTAGGTGGACATCAGGATTTTTTGATCTCGCAAGGTTTAGCTCATTTAACTTTCAGTCTCTTTTTTGATTGAATTTCTTGAGTCTGAGCTACATTCAGCAGGGCCTTCAAAAGATTTTCCGAATAGCACCCCATACAGAGAAAGCCTTTCTGTAGTTGGTACTTCTGTGTTCCTTAGAATTGTTTCCCTGTCATTTCATTTAAGGGTTTTCTTGTATGCCGCTGCAATGCCAACGCTAATGAGGCGTTCAGTATGCATATGTCAGAAATGACCAAAAGCAGGCTGTCAGAATCTTTTCATCTTACAAACAGGTGAAGTTCATTTCCTCTACAAGCAGTTTTCAGCCTCGACCTCTAAGCTTGCTAATATCAAAGCAACCACTTGGATGGAGATTAAAATGCACCCGCTTGAAGTAAGCTCAAACATTTTGCCCACAGATACTAAATGGGCTTTTACGACACGTCGCGTTTGCCGCACCGATGTTGCTGGCTTGTCTGGGGCGTTTGCCCAGGCAGTTCCAGGTGATCTCGTCTTGGGAACAATTATTGAAATTGGACAACACAAAAAGCTGCAGCTGGCACAGGGCCGGTATTCGGAAAGTCATGTTGGTGACCACGTGGTACTGGTTGTTGGGGACAGATATGCACCGGATCAGTTTGAGGGCATTTCACATCTCAATGACCAGAACTGCGATCTGATCGCTGGTGGCGGCATCATCGGCAAGGCCATACATGCGCATGGCCAAATGTCCAAGCCCACACAAATCAAACCTACCGGCCTACTTACAAACGCCGAAGGAGAAGTTGTGAACATTGCAAGCTACAGCCTCTCTGAGCGGGCGATTCCTGACGACGTGACCGTAATCGGGGTGTTTGGTACCTCCATGAATTCCGGCAAGACTACTGCTGCCGCCAGTCTGGCCCACGGGCTTAAGCGTGCGGGCTATCGGGTGCATGGTGTTAAAGCCACCGGAACAGGTGCCTTTGGAGATTACAATGCATTTCAGGATGCCGGGGTGCCGGTGCTCGACTTCACAGACGCAGGAATGGGAACAACCTACAAGATGCCGCTAGATCGGATTGAGAATGGTTTTGAAACACTTGTTGGAACCGCCGCAGCGCAAGGTGCAGAGATTGTTGTCGTGGAATTCGCAGACGGTGTATTCCAGTCCGAAGCCCATGAAATCTTGTCAGATTCCAAAATTCGATCGCGCCTTGATGGTCTCGTCTTTGCTTCAAGTGATGCCGCCGGGGCTGTAGGCGGGATATCAAGAATGCGGGCTCTGGGGCTTGACGCGCTCGCAGTGTCAGGTTTGGTTTCTCGTTCCCCGCTTGGAACTCTCGAAGCTCAAAACGCCCTTGGGTTGCCGGTTTTAACCCGAAAACAGCTCCAAACACCCGACGCGGTAATGGCTGCCATAAAGCCTGCATTGCGTCATCAAATTCCAGAGCTGGTACAAGCTGCATGAGCCAATTGCCAGACATTCTCGGAGAAGGCCGCCGCGCGCAGATCGCGGCGGTCAGCTTTGCCGGGGTAGGAGAAGCTCTTGTAGTCGGGGGCGCAGTTTTTGCGATGCGGGACATATTTGCTGCATTGCATGGCAAAGAGAGCCCGCCGATGGTAGCGCTCACAACTCTAATTTTAGCGGGCTTCCTTGTTGCGATCATAAGGGTTTTCGGCCGGACACAGGCCGAGCGGCTTGGACAAAGCTTTGCGGTATCTCTAAGGCGCAACCTTTACAGTCATTATGCAAGACAATCATATTCAGATTTAAAAAAGCGTAGAACTGGAGCATTAAGTCTCCGTTTTGTTGGTGACCTAAGTGCAGTGCGTGGATGGGTGAGCTTGGGTTTGCCAAGGATTGTCACGGCTTGTTTTGTATTGCCGGGTGCTGCGGTGACACTATCCCTTCTAAATTCTGAACTGGCCATGGCAACAGTTCTGCCTATCGTCTTGACTATTCTAGCCATGGGATTGTTGTCCACGCTGGTTCAACCCTTTCACAGAAAGCTACGATCAAAAAGAGCGCAGATAGCCATTTCTATGATGGAACGGGCAGGAATTGCACCAGAACTCGACTTGATGGGCCGTACTCCAACTGAAATCAAATCCCTGGATGAGCAGGGAATAAAGCTCAGCAAGTTGGCGATTGATCGCAGGAAAGTCTACTCTGCATTACAAATGGCACCAGACACCGGTGCTGCATTAACCGGTGTGGCAATCCTCTGGACTGCATTTGCAACGCAAGCGCCGCCCGCCGAAGCGGCCGCGGCTCTTGCAATGATCGGCATTCTCATTAGTCCCTTGCGAGATCTCGCGGGTGTGTGGGACAAGTATTGCGCCTGGAGAGTTGCGAGGGCTAAATGCGAGGCTGTCTTTTCAATCCCTGTTTTCAAACGTCAGTTTATCGAGAAGTCCGGGCCGGTTGAGATAGAATTTGATAATGTCGTGCTTCGAAACACGTCTATATCAACATCAATCCTGCCAGGGGAAAAGATACTTGTTTCTGGCAAGTCAGGAGTCGGCAAGTCCACCATTCTCGATCTTGCTGTCGGATTGGAGCGACCTGACTCCGGCAATGTTCGATTTGATGATTCGAACAAGATACCGCGCACATTGTCGATATCCGCAAATGCGCCAGTTTTACAAGGAAGCGTACGCCGGGCGCTCACCCTTGGTGCGCAGCAAAGGCCCGAAGACGAAATCATAGAAGAAGCAGTTGATCTCTATGAGTTTCGTCCAACGCTTGAACGCCTGGGTGGGTTGTCAGCCCGAATTGCCGAGAGTGCGCGTACGCTTTCAGAAGGTGAGCAACTGAAACTACACCTAATCAGAGCACATTTGACAAAGCCAAACCTGATCGTAATCGACACACCGCTCATCTTCGCGACCAAGACTTTTCGTAACGCGATTGCCTTTTTAATTTCGCAATCAAAAGCTACCATGTTGGTAGCATGCGCAAGCCGGGTACAGTTCGATTTTTTCGACCGAAACTTGCATATAATGGATGGGTCAGTGCAGGACGTTCAGTTACGCAAGCCCACTGAATCAAATTTGAGCGTAGCCTGATAGCCTGCAAGGATTAGTTTCATGAAACTGGCTACACAACTACGTATTTTGTTTCTGCTGATGTTATGTATCAGCCTTGGCGGCGCGGCACTTTCTGTGTGGAGTTTCGGAAAAGCGTCTAACCACGTCACACGGGTAAGCTTGGCTTATGATGCCCACGCCAGCGTCCTTTCTTTGAAAAGTCACACTTACCAGCTTTTTAAACAATATGGCGATGCACTGATGATCGGTGACCTGGATAAAGGAACGGGCGAGAGAAACCTGATCGCCAGGATACGCTCAGACATAGCCGAAATTCGTGCCACGATTGGCGCCGAGATCGAGCTTGTCGGAGAAGAAGAAGTTGAGGAACTTGAGGAACTCTCAAAGATCGAGATCAAGATCGAGGAACTGATCAATGCTCTTGAGCGTATCTCCAAGAATGACAATCCGGATGCACGTGCGACACAATGGGGCGAGCTTTCCCAGATTCTTGAAGGCGATATTGATCGGGACTTTCACAAGTTGATTACTGAATTTCTTGACGAAGAAGTCAGTGAAGTTGAGGAAACCCTGGAACAAGTGGCCAGAGAGGTCAAAGTTTACAATATGGTTGCGGTATTTTTTGCTCTCATTGCGATCATAGCAACCTTGGTAAGTGTATGGATATTGTCTCGAAACGTGAGTTACCCATTGTCTCTGTTGTCGAGCGGTGTAAAAAAATTTGGCAGTGGTGATCTAGATCATCGCGTAATACTGACAGGCAAAGACGAAATATCCAGCATTGCACAGACATTTAATGTGATGGCTCAAAGCATCTCTGACAGGACAGAAGCATTGTCTTCTGCCAAATTAACGCTCGAAAAAGCCGTCGCTGATCGCACCAGTAAACTGGAAAAAGCCCTGGCGGATATTAAACGTGCAGAATCCAACCGCCGCCAAATGCTTACGGATGTAAGCCACGAATTGAGAACACCTTTGACGGTGATCCGGGGGGAAGCTGATGTTGCTTTGCGCGGCGGGGACAAATCAGCGAAGGTTTATCGTGAAGCACTGAACCGGGCCCGGGAGGCTGCCAGCCACACTTCTACCCTCGTTGATGATTTATTGTTTATCGCCCGCTCTGAAGCCGGGCAAGTGCGATTGAAAATCGGACAAATAGATCTGGTTTCCGTCATACGGAAAACCATGGATACGTTTGGCCTGGATGCCGGATTGGTGACAGATTTGGAAAGTGCGCCAATGCGGGGTGATCCCGACCGGCTAAGACAGGCTGTTCTCGTATTGCTTGAGAATGCGCGTCATCATGGGGGTAAGGAGATTGTGTTGCGATTGAATCGCTCACCTCATGGCTTCCAAATCACAATTGAAGACAACGGTCCCGGAATGACCAATGAAGAAAAAGCAAATGCCTTCGAGCGGTTTTTTAGAGGTTCAAACACAGCAGAAAATTATCGCGAAGGGGTTGGGCTGGGCTTGCCGATCGCCCAGGCTATAGCAAAGGCACATCAGGGCACCGTTGAACTTGCCGACCGCAGCGGCGGCGGCTTGCTGGCAACCATTTCTCTCCCATCCAAACCAACATTGAAAACAGTCGCATGAACATACTATTAGTCGAAGATGAGAACAGGGTTGCCAACTTCATTTCACGTGGCCTGAAATCCGAAGGATGGTCGGTGGAGGTGGCACAAGATGGGGAGACCGCCCTAGCTTTCCTGGAAGACCGAAGCTTTGGTGTGGTTATCTTGGATTTGATGCTGCCCGGGATTTCCGGACAGGATGTGTGTCGAAAAATGCGGGCGCGCAAAAACCTCACTCCGGTGTTAATGTTAACGGCATTGGATGCAACTGACGAACGGGTTGAGGGTTTGACGCTTGGGGCGGACGATTACTTGCCGAAACCTTTCGATTTTGAAGAATTGGTGGCAAGGGTTTTTGCCTTGTCGCGGCGTGCCAGTAATTTTGCCCTTCAAGCTGCTGAAGAGAGGTTAGAGTATGAGGGGCTTTGTCTCGATACACGTTCATTGACTGTATTTGTCGACGACATGGAAATCGATGTGACAGCTCGTGAACGGGACATTCTGACATTGTTTATGTCAAATGTGGGAAAGGTTTACGCGAGAGAGAGAATTCTCAACGCAATTTGGGGAAGTCAGGATGATCCCTTAACCAATGTAGTGGACGTGTATGTTGGCCGGCTTCGCAAAAAGCTTGGAACCCAGGGCGACCTTATTCACACAGTCCGGGGCGTTGGATATCGTTTTGGAAGCTGAAAACCCACACCAGATCGCAGCTACCGTAACCGTTTCATGTTTACATTCACGTCAAAACCAAGTTGCGGCGCCTGTTCCTTGTTATCACTGTGATGATTGACCGGAACCAATCTACCGGCATCAACAATGCCTGATCAGACCTCCGATAGACATTATTGACGTGGCAAAATAGAGTAAGGTTCCAGACATCTGAATTGGCGGATGCAAATCCTTTTGGAAAGGTAAAAGACAATGCCAGCTCTTCCGATAATCTTTGATAGCACCGACGAACTTACCGAGATTTTCAAGGACCTGCATGCGCATCCCGAAATTGGTTTTGAAGAAACGCGAACGTCCAAGATTGTTGCGGAAAAATTGAAGAGCTATGGCGTGGATGAGGTCCACACGAATATTGCCAAAACCGGAGTGGTCGGATTAATCGCCGGTAAAAGGAACAGTGGCCGCAGAATAGGATTGCGAGCTGATATGGATGCGTTGCCCATCCATGAAGAAACCAATCTACCCTATTCATCAAAGAACGAGGGTGTCATGCATGCATGCGGCCATGACGGACACACCACCATGTTGCTTGGCGCTGCCAAACATCTTGCAGCAACACGCGAATTTGATGGTACCGCTGTGCTAATCTTTCAACCTGCC
>JBCCYR010000040.1:0-12406 GCA_039189355.1 Pseudomonadota bacterium | reverse complement strand
GTCCCATTCAGATTTGAGAGATTGAGGATCAGGAATGGGACCGGCAGATTGGCCAGGTATTTGCTGCAGCTAGGTTGAAGGCTCCTGAAACCTATTGGCCCATGAAAGGCGGACGCTCCGGCAATCACGGCGAGGAAATGGGCTATCTGCTGGCTGATTTGCAATACATGCAACGTACATATCCGGGGATGACATGGTAGTCGCAAAGATTGATACCGCGCGTGCAAGCAAAGCTGCATGGGAAGCTGCAGCGGCAGTTGTTGACCCGGAAATTCCGGTTCTCACAATCGAGGACTTGGGCATCCTGCGCAGCATGCAAGTTCATCGTAATCATGCAATTGCAGAGGTTACTCCTACCTATTCAGGCTGTCCTGCAGTGCTTGCTATTGAATTTGCTGTCGAAACAGCGCTTCGTGAGGCCGGTTTTGAACCGGAGATCAAGCGTGTTGTTTCGCCCCCCTGGACGACGGACTGGATTACCGAAGATGGGCGCAGGAAGCTGAAAGAATATGGCATCGCCCCTCCGGCAAAGGCATCTAATTCGATTCGTGCCCTGTTTGGCGAAACGGAAGTTCAGTGTCCCCATTGCAACTCAATTGATACGGTCAAGGTTTCAGAGTTCGGTTCCACCGCCTGTAAGGCGCTTTACCGGTGTAAAACCTGCAAGGAGCCGTTTGATTATTTCAAGTGTATCTGACCGATGAGCACCCAGTTTAATGAGCTAAAAGTCAGCAAAGTAGAGCGTCTGACAGAAAACGCGGTAGCGATCAGCTTTGATGTTCCTGAAGACCTTAAGCACGAATACACCTTTCAGCCGGGCCAATACCTGACGCTTCGCACGGAGATAAACGGTGAAGATATCCGGCGCTCCTATTCGATCTGTGCCCCACTGGATCAGGATTTGCGGGTTGGCATCAAACAGGTGAATCGTGGACGGTTTTCAACTTTTGCCCAAGACCTTCAAACTGGTGACGCCCTGCAGGTAATGCCGCCAGAGGGACGGTTTGTCTGTGAACCGGATGCGAGTGGCGGGAACAGCTATCTGCTGATTGCTGCAGGTTCGGGCATCACGCCCATACTTTCCATTGCGCGATCAGTTCTGGAAAAAGAAGCAAACAGCATTGTGACTCTGGCTTATGGTAACCGCGCAACCGCTTCGATCATGTTCAGGCAAGAACTGGAAGACCTGAAAGACCGGTTTCTCGAACGCTTCCACATGTATCATGTATTGAGCCGGGAAGCTCAGGATGTAGAATTGTTTCACGGTCGAATTGATGTTGAGCGGATTTCGGAAATGACCGGGAAGGGCATCGTTGATCCGGAGAAGGCCGATGGAATTTACCTGTGTGGTCCTGCTGAAATGAGCCTTGCTCTTGCCGGTCATTTCAAAAATGCCGGAATCGATGAAACGAAAATCCATACAGAACTGTTCGAAGCTCCCGGTGAGAACAAACCGGTTGTGATATCAGAAGAAACCAGAAAAGCAGTTGAAGATGGTGTTGATGTTGAAGTGGTGCTGGATGGCATCACCCGCAAGTTTGTTCTTTCTGATGAACAGGATACGGTTCTGCACGCTGCAGAAAAATCCGGTCTTGATCTTCCCTTCTCCTGTGCCGGCGGCATGTGCGCCACCTGCCGCTGCAAGGTGGTTGAGGGTGAGGCTGCCATGGACAAGAATTTTTCACTTGACGATTGGGAACTGGAAGCGGGATTTGTGCTTGCATGCCAGTCCCGCCCGAAGACGGAAAGGCTTGTCCTGGATTTTGATGCCACATAGGAGAAGGTAATGACTGAAAACATCCATCCTTTCCGCAAGACATTCAATGAACTGGAAATCGGGGAAGTTCTGGAAACGGCTTCCCGCGAGATCATGCTTGAAGACATTGAGCATTTTGCACATTTTACAGGCGATACGTTCTATGCCCACACGGACGAAGAAGCAGCCAAAGCCAACCCATTTTTCCCGGGAAGAGTGGCGCACGGTTATCTGCTGTTGTCTTTTGCGGCCGGTCTTTTTGTTGATCCTGACCCTGGCCCGGTACTTGCCAATTATGGATTGGATAATCTCCGGTTCACCAAGCCGGTTTCTCCCGGCGAGAGCATTTCCGTAAAACTGACCGTTTCTGAAAAGAAGCCCCGCAGCGAGGAGTTTGGCGCTGTGCGCTGGGATGTCGAAATCATCAACCAGGACAAGGATGTCGTTGCAAGCTACCAACTCCTGACGCTCAACGCGGTTTAGAGTTCGCCTGCTTCTTCGAGGACCTTGCGTGCCACGCGGAAGCACTCAAGTGATTGTGGTACACCGCAGTAAATCCCGACGACATGAATGATCGCGCGGATTTCTTCCTTGCTTACCCCGTTGTTCAACGCGCCACGGCAATGAATTTCCCATTCATGCATTTTGCCAAGGGCGCCAATCATCGCGAGGTTCATCATCGAACGGGTTTTCATGTCGATCACTTCGTCGCCCCAGCCAAAACCCCAACACCATTCGGTCATGGCCTCCTGGAATGGCCGGGTGAAATCATCCGCTGCTGCCAGATTTTTCTCGACATATTCAGCACCCAGAGTGCCTTTACGTTTTTCCAGTCCTTTTTCGAACAGTGCCTTGTCCATGATTATCTCCGTTGAATTCATCTGGGCAGCGAATTAACAGGAATTTGTCTTGCGGACGAGACTTTTTGCGACACTTGTTCTATTGCAGGGTCGCGAAACAAGTGGAGATACCGCCATGACTTCGGAAGTCATCATTGCACCATCCGTATTGGCCTCGGATTTTTCCAAACTGGGAGATGAAGTGGAGGCCGTTGTTGAGGCAGGGGCGGACTGGATACATCTGGATGTCATGGATGGCCACTTTGTGCCGAACATTACGTTCGGCGCTCCGGTGATCAAGACAATCCGTGACCGCACGGACAAGCTGTTTGACTGTCATCTGATGATTGAACCGGTGGATGTGTATCTGGCAGAGTTTGCAGCAGCTGGGTGTCAAATTCTGACCGTGCATGCCGAAGCAACCAAACATCTCGACCGCTCATTGCAGGCGGTCCGTGATCTTGGTTGCAAGGCGGGTGTCGCCCTTAATCCTCATACGCCTGTCAATGTCCTCGAGCATGTCCTTGACAGGATTGATCTCGTCTGCCTGATGTCGGTCAATCCAGGCTTTGGCGGACAGAAATTCATTTCCGAGGTTGTCGAAAAAACACGCCGTGTAAAGGCTTTGATTGGTGAGCGTCCAATTCACATCGAAATTGATGGCGGGGTGGACCCGGGCACGGCTCCTTCCGTCGTCGCAGCCGGTGCAGACGTGCTGGTAGCAGGGTCAGCCGTTTTCAAGGGCGGTAACGTTGATTCATACCGTGAGAATATTGGCAACATAAGAAGTTCGTACGCCTGATGAAAATCCGCTCTTTTGATCTTCATCCTGTCAAGGTTCCGGTTGCCGAGCCGCATCGAACGGCTTCCGGTACAGTTGAAGTCTGTCCGTTGGTCCTCATTTCTCTTCACACCGATGAAGGCGTGACAGGTAACGGAATTGTCTTCTGTTACATGGACCGGTTTCTCAAAGCTTTGCACGCGCTTGCGAGCGAGGTTCTGCCGTTTCTGGAGGGAGAAGACCTCAGTCCGGCTGCAAACACCGATATGCTGGCTGATCGTTTCAAGCTGATTGGAACGCAAGGGTTGCTTGGGATGGTACTTGGCGGGTTGGACTTGGCACTCTGGGATGCCAAAGCGCGCGCTGAAAACGCAAGTCTGAGTTCTTTGCTGGGTGGATCAACAAGACCTGTGAAACCATACGCCAATGTCGGGTATGATGGTGTAAAGGGTTCTGCGGAAGGTGCTGGCAGGTTTGCCGAACAGGGTTTCCTCGGCGTCAAAGCCAAGATTGGCTACCCGTCTGTCGGGGAAGATCTCGAAGTTATCCGGGCCATGCGGGAAGCAGTAGGCGCAGATGTGGCGTTGATGGTGGACTACAACCAGAGCCTGACATTCGAAGAAGCAAAATTGCGGCTTGACCGGTTAAAGCACGAAAACCTCACGTGGATTGAGGAACCTGTTCACTCACATGATTTTGCAGGATATGTGGCACTTCAGCAGGAAACGGGAGCGCCCGTGCAGGCAGGTGAAAACTGGTGGGGGCCGCTTGATTTCCAGACTGCGTTTGAGGCAGGCGTCCGAAACCAGATCATGCCGGACGGACAGAAATGTCTCGGTGTAACCGGATGGATGCGGATTGCCGAAAAGGCAGCCGGACTTGATATCAAGGTTTCCAGCCATCTCTGGCCGGAAGTCAGTGCGCAGCTTTTGAGCGTAACACCAACCGGCGCTTAGCTTGAATACATGGACTGGTTCAACCCTGTTCTAAAGGAACCTTTACGGTTGAAAAACGGGTTTGCCGATATCGATGGTGTAGTTGGAACAGGTATTGAGTTCGATATGGATGTTGTTGATCGTTTCAAACCAAGCTGACACTGTCACCAAACTGAAACAAAGATCGCGCATTTGTTTGCCGTCTATCGATTATCTTGCGTGTAAAGCTTATGCCGAAACTGTCTGTCACCGAACCGCTCATTCAGCCTGGCTGTGAAATCACGAACACAGAATTTGGTGCCTATGTCTCAATTGCATCCGGTACGCGGCTTCTGAATGTGAAGTTTGGCGATTACTCCTATACAGACCGTTACGCAAACATAGCCAACACGGTTGTCGGCAAGTTCTCCAACATTGCCAGCTTCGCCCGGATAGGCCCGACCGATCATCCGATGCATCTGGCGACCATGCACCACTTTTTGTACCGTTCACCGGACTATTGGGACGACGCAGAGAAGTGGGGTGAATTCTGGGACTGGCGGGAATCCCGGATTACGCATATCGGGCATGATACATGGATTGGCCACAACGCTATCATCAAACCTGAAGTGACCGTCGGTATCGGCGCGGTCGTTGCTTCCGGTGCAGTTGTTACAAAAGATGTCGAGCCCTTTACGATTGTTGGCGGTGTTACAGCATCCACAATCAGGGACCGCTATACCGATACCGTGAAACAGAAAATGATGGATCTTGCCTGGTGGGAATGGGATCATGCGACCTTGCGGGAAAGACTGGAAGACTTCCGGCAGTTGAAAGCGGAAGAGTTTGTTGCGAAGTACGGGTGACTTATTTTCCCAATGCTGATCTTTGGGCAATCGTTTCCGTAAACCGGCGCAGTGTGTTTGACATTGCCTCTTTTGGAAGCATGATTTCAATCAACTGAAAGCAGCTGTCATCCGCGTGGGCGGCTTCAAGGGCTTTTTCAAGCTCTCCTGGCGTTGATACGCGCACGCCCTTGCCACCCAGACCGGTTGCAAGTCCTGCAAATTGCCAATCGTCAAGATCGTTATAGCCGGTGCCTTTCTGGAAGGCTTTCAGCATGCCCCAGGCCGTGTTGTTGAACATCAGGACAATCGGTTTCAGGCCAAGGCGTTTCGCATTGCCGAGTTCCCATCCGGTCATCTGGAATGCACCATCACCAACCAGAACCAGCGGACGTTTGGCGCTGGCGACTTCCAGACCGATGCCGAACGGAATTCCGGTTCCCATTGTGGCGTAATAGCCCGGTGCAACCAGTGCCGTGTGTTTCATGTCCATTGCCGTGAAGAGGCAATCCCCCATGTCGGAAGCAATCGGCATGTCGCCGTGTTTTTCAAAGAAACGGTTTACGACTGTTGCCACATCACCTGGAAGAATTTGCCGTTCCATGTCACTTATTTCGGTATCATAAGCTTCTGCAACCGGTTGTGCCGAACCAAGTTTCTCTGCCTTTGTCACCAATGCATCAACAAGGGCCTCAAGTGTAACCTCCGGATAGACATGGTGTGCCATACGCACTTCGCCATTGAAAGCGTGTGCAGTGTGACGCATGTCGAGTTCACGTTTGGAAACACCAAAGTTGGTGTCACACAGAATAACGCCCAGCATCACAAGGCCGTCGCTGCGTTCAACCAGTTGGCGGATGTGTTCTTCCCCTGCCAAACCGAGATAGGTTCCGGCAACAGGCGCTCCGGTTTCAGCAAGAATGCCGCGCCCCATGAAACTTGTTACCACCGGGATGCCGAGCATGTTTGCCAATTGCGCGACTTTTTCCTCAAGGCCAAAACGGCGAACCTCCACGCCCAGAAGCAAGGTAGGATTTTCACTATCGCGTAGAAGTTCCATCACTTCTTTTGCGGCCGCTTCGGCGGCATCCATGTTCGGCATTGTTGTAGAAAAACCGGTAACCGGGGTGACTTCTGCTTCAACCATGCTTCGTGGAAACTCGATATAGACTGGAAGTGAACGCTCTCTGGCGGCTGTCAGCACACGTGCTATTTCCGCTGGCGCAGTTTTTGGATCATCAAGAATGCATTGTGCGCAGGTTACCTCACGCATGATCATCATCTGGCTGTCGAGATGTTTGACCTGATGGTGCAGGCCAAGCCCCATTTCGCGTTCATCAGCACCCGGTGCGCCGGAGATCACGACCAAAGGCGACTTTTCTGCGTAGGCTGTTGCAACAGGGTTGATCATGTTGAGTGCGCCGGCGCCATAAGTAATGCATGCAACGCCGATCGTTCCACGATAGCGGCCAGCACAATCGGCTGCAAAGCCAATCGCCGGTTCGTGGCTCAGTGTATAAAGCGGCAGGGTATTGCTTGCTTCGATGACCTTGAAAAAGGGCAAGGCAAAATCACCCGGAATCCCGAAGATTTCTTCGGCACCGTACTCTTTCAATGCGTTCAATAGTGCTTGTGCGAGCTGCATAAAGCCTCCAGACAGATTTCTGCTGTTCCTGACAAGGATAATGCATTCCTGATACAATTGTCTTGTATTCTGATCATGTTTACTGATATTTACGCAAATATTCACCATAATTGAGGGTTTTATGACTGATACAAGTGACATGGATGGTTTTGACCGCAAGATTCTTGCTGCACTTCAGGTGGATGCGCGTTTGAGCAACAATGAACTGGCCGACAAAATCGGATTGTCGCCATCGCAATGTTCGCGAAGGCGTGCCCGGCTTGAAGAAACCGGTATTATTACCGGATATCATGCCACCGTAGACAAGGAACGCGCCGGTTTTGGCCTCACCAGCATCATTTCGGTCACGCTCTCAACACACAACGCCGACAGTGCGGACCGTCTGGCAAAGCTGTTTGCACGAATCCCGAACATTCAGGAAGTCAACCAGATGACTGGCGACATGGACTATTACGTGAAAGTCGTAACTCCGGATTTAAAAGCACTTACGAAGCTCATAACGGAGGAACTGCTTGCGCATGATGCCATTCAGAATGTCAAAACTGCAATTGTTCTGGAAAGCCTCAAGGAAACCTCTGCGCTCCCGCTTTAGGCCTTCACATCATCGCGCCCTGTGACCGCCATCATGGTTGCGGTCATGGTCGTGATTTTCTTCTCTGATTCATCTGCATCGATTGCAAAGGCTGTTGCCTCGCAGAAAGTAATGGTTCGCCCCGGTTTGATGACACGCCCCTCAAAGCGAAAGTGTTCGCCTTTTGCAGGTGCCATAAGGTTTGTCTTGAACTCTATGGTCAGCACTTGTGCGTCTGCGGGCATCAGGGAAAAGGCTGAATATCCTGCGGCGCTGTCCAACATGGTGGTGATGATGCCAGCATGAACAAAGCCGTGTTGCTGGGTTACTTTCTCATTCATTGGCATTTCGAGCACCACGTGACCCGGCTCGACTGAAACTATCCTGCCGCCAACCAAATGCATGGCGCCTTGTTTGGCAAAACTGTCATGCACTTTTTGTTTGTAGTCGGGATCGCGGGGTTCAAACATTTTACAGTCACCAGTTATTAAGCTCAGTACCTTGGACAAGCAAATCAATTTCCTGATCTTCAAATCCGTATTTTTTCATCATTTCGCGATGTTGAAAACTGCCAATAAATGCATCGAGGATCTTGTTTACAGATAATCTGAGAGTTTCATCCTCCTTGTTGAAGGCAAAACACCCGAAAGCCGGTTCTTTTTCATTGGCTGGAACCATTACGGTTTCACAATCGTAGTCAGGATTTTGCTCCAGAAAGCCTGTATGTGCACGGGCGACACTTGCATAACCATGTACAGCTTCGTTTTGAACAGCATTGGCTGCATCTGTGTAAGTTTCAAAGATTCTGATGCGTTCTTTCGGTACGCCAAATTCGACTGCGGAACGGTGCTGGAATTGATCGCGAATGACTGCCAATACGCAGTCGGTGTTTTGTGCTACCGACTTGTAGCCTCCCAAACCCAGCGGATTTCCTTTCTTGACAAGAATGCCGTCCGGCAATGCCCAGATGGGCCTGCTGAAAGCAGCTGTTTTCTTGCGCTCACCGGTGGCGAACAAACCGGTTGTCATATGCCATTTCCGGTTTGCCACACCCGGCAGAAGTTCTGCAAACTCCGCTTCCAAAGGTTCAAATTCCTTGCCAAGCTCATTGAACACATATCGGGCAAGTTCAACATCGCATCCGAGAACCTTTACTTGATCATCAGTATAGTTGAAAGGCGGTTCTATGAGGTAGGCAAATTTCAAACCGGTTTCCCTGTAATATTATTCAACAACAATCACCTTGCCCGTCACTGAACCCTCAACACTTTTCACATAAGCCACGCCAACGCGCTTGGATGAAACACGTTCATGTCCGGGAAAGAAATCTCCATACTTATCCTCCGACACTTCCAGGAGGCCGGGACTAACGACATTTATCCTGAGACCCCGAGGCATTTCTATTGCAGCTCCGATGACGAAACCGCCAAGTGCTCCATTGGCTGTTGCAGCGCCGGTCCCCATCCTGATCGGGTCACGGTCCAGCACGCCACTGGTCACTGTAAACGAACCTCCTTCGATTACATGATTCAATCCCAGCAAAACCAGATTAACCTGGCCCATTACCTTGTTTTTGAGGCCGAGCATGAACTGCTCTTCCGTGAATTCTTCAAGAGGTCCGAAATGAACGGAGCCCGTAGTGGAAACCACGGCGTCCACCTTGCCAACGGATTTGTACAGTGTCTCGATGGATGAACGGTCTGAAATGTCTACCCGGAAATCTCCGCTGTTTCGCCCTGCAGTAATGACTTCATTGCGCCTGGATAACTCGCCATATGCTGCCTGCCCGATATCTCCGGATGCGCCAATCAAAAGAACCTTCAACTTTCAAACCTCCGATAGATTTCCAGTTTGTGAGACAAAATTGCGCTGCACTGGTCAATATTGTTTCTGCGTTCTTCGAGCCTGCTCTGATGCTCAAGCAAAATCTTCTTGCGCTCAGGAATTGTGTGATCCCCTTGGTTATAAAGTTTCGCGAAATGCTGCATGACCTTTATCGGCATGCCTGTTTTTCTCAGCCAATAAAGCAATGTCAGCCACTCAACATTCTCGGTTGTGAAATGACGATTGCCGTTTGGCAGGCGTTCAACTCTGGGAACAATGCCCACAGTTTCGTAGTACCGGATGGTTTCCGTACTTAATCCACTTTTTGATGCGGCTTCCGATATAAGCATTTTTTCGAACTCAAATAACACTCAAGGTGTACCAAGTTCGAGTAACTCCAAGTCAAGTGAAAAACTGAAACGGTTGTATATTGTCTTTAAACCGTCAGCGCCCCTTCCAGACCGGCTCACGTTTTTCCGCAAAAGCGCGTGCGCCTTCCATCTGGTCTTCGGAATTGTAGAGTGTCTCCACCGTCGCAAGCTGACTCTTGGTGATGCGGTTCATCGTATCCTGGAACTTGCTGTCTTCAGCTTCACGGACGATTTCCTTGATTGCCGCGTAGACAAGTGGTGGGCCGCTTTCAAGAAGGCGGGCCATTTCCCATGCTTTTTCTACCAGTTCATCAGCCTTGTGAATATAATTCACGAAGCCCCAGCGATGTGCTTCCTCCACATCGAGCCAGCGCCCGGTAAGAAGCATTTCCATTGCCACGTGATAGGGAATGCGCTTGGGGAGTTTCACCGATGCTGCATCGGCAACCGTTCCCGAGCGGATTTCAGGAAGGGCAAACGTTGCATGTTCGGCTGCCAGAATGATGTCACAGGAGAGAGCGACCTCCAGTCCGCCGCCGCAGGCGATGCCGTTTACTGCAGCAATCACTGGCTTGTTCATTTGCGGGAGTTCCTGCAAGCCACCGAAACCGCCGACACCATAATCACCATCTACTTCGTCACCATCGGCTGCTGCTTTCAGGTCCCAACCGGGGCAGAAGAATTTTTCCCCTGCACCTGTCAGGATAGCTACGCGCATGTCCGGATCGTCACGGAACTTGCGGAAGACATCACCCATGATGCGGCTTGTTGCCAGATCAATCGCGTTGGCTTTCGGGCGGTCAAGTGTAACCTCCAGAATGCCGCCTTCTTTTCGCGTTTTGACGGGATCAGTCATCTATTACCCTCCTAGAACAGGTTATGAAAAATCGTAAGTTGCCCAAGCCTCACACACAAGTGTTTCGTCCTTACGCTTGCAGGTCAGGTGAACGGTTGCGGTTTGTGTGGTTCTGTTCAATTCAGTAACAATTCCACTATATGTGAACTGATCGCCCGGCCACATCACTTCGCGAAAGCGAACCTTGAAAGAACGTACAGCCTCGGGTGAAAGCCAGTGGCTTGCATAGGCCGACATCAAACTTGCCTGATGGGTGCCAAGGGCAAAAACGGATGGATAGTCATTATTGCTTGCCCATTCCGGATCATGGTGGAGTGGGTCATCCTCACCAACCACGCCTTGAAACCGAACGATTTCCTGCTTCAGCAGTGGTGGAGTAGTGACCGGTCCAGGGCCTTGGTTCTGCTCTAACGCGTCGAGTTGCTGTCGAGTGACTTCCGAGAATGGCGATTTGCGTTCAAGCTCTGCGTAGTCGGGATCATAATCAGGAACTTCCGGTTTCCATTTTCCTTCGCCGGGAGCAGCTTCAGTCGTGACGCTGGTGGAGCGCTGTTCGGCCCGCAGGGTTCCGTTTTCGTCACGGTACTCGTTCAGAATGGTCAGGAAGGTAAGCTTGCCACCGTTACTGCCATGCTTTTCCCATGCTTTTTCCAGCTTTGGCTGGGCAATCAGTTTCTCGCCTGCGCGGGGTGGTGTTCCATGAAACTCAAAACTTTCTTCGGCATGAAGGGAAACCGTCAGGTCGTGCTCAATGTCGGCGAATATGGTGCCCCGGGGCCGTTCCAGGGTATAACCCCAGGTGTAAGGAGCGCAGACAAGAAACGTAGGCGGGGTGACAGGTGCGATGCCTTCGAGAAATTCCGGCAATGGAGCGTCCATGGCGCGGACAAATTCGCGAATTTTCCCGCGCTCGATATACACTTCATATTCCGGGCCTGTCAGGCCAACCTGATCTGCCAGTGCCATCAGTCTTTTCCCAGTACGATCAGCGCATCGGTAGCAACAGCTTGACCATCTTCAGTCAGCATGACCGGGTTCACGTCAAGGGTCACCAGTTTGTCTGTATTGGCTATCGCGTAGGATGCCACCGCTTCACAATTTTTCCGCAGTTCATCGATTGCCGGATGGTGATTTACAGAAAGGGTTTCAAACGTGCGATCCAGATCATCATTTGTGAGTGGCAAGAGTACAGTTTCAAACCGTGCCATTTCCTCTGCCTGACTGCCACCACGTCCGATCATCAGTGCAAGGCCCAAAGCAGGATGGCGCTTGATGCCGATAATGATTTCCGCATTGGCACCTGAAACCATTTTTTCAACGAGGACGTGCGTTACTTCGTGCCCGCCTTGCGCTGATCCGACGTCTGCTGCCATTTGTTTTGCAGCTTCTGATACTTCTTCAGACGAATTAAGACCAAGCTTAACGCCACCGAGTTTTGCCTTGTGGGCAATTGTGTTGCTGAGTACTTTCAGGGCCACCGGATAGCCAAGGCGTTCTGCTGCTGCCCCGGCTTCATCAAGGGGAACGGCTTCGTAGCCCGGCGTCATCAAACCAAACGCTTCCAATGCCTGTTTTGAAGCCGCTTCGTCCAGCATCCCGGTATCGATAATCTCTGTGCCGTTGAGCAGTGCTTTCAGTTCATCGGTTTCAAGCAGCTTGGCCCGATTTGCTGACAAGCCGATACTGATTGCCAGTGCTTCCATTGTCTCGGAAAAGCCAAGTAGTGAAGCAACACCATTCTCATGCATGTGGAAGCGGAAACCTTCCGGCAATCCCTCTGGCAGAATTCCGGCTACAGAAACCGGGACACCGAGTTTTTCGCGTACTTCGATGAGTGCTTCAAGGGAGTCGCACCAGACCTTGTCGAGTTCTCCGGCTCCCGGTCGCGGGACATCAATGAAAAATGTAACCTGGTCTGAGACTCCGTCTGCGAATTTCACAATTGCATCAGCAACACCGGAAGTGTCCCGCATGGACATTGATCCGTCGCTCGCACTGAACGGT
>JBCCYR010000039.1:0-12500 GCA_039189355.1 Pseudomonadota bacterium | reverse complement strand
TCGTCAAACAGGCAGGACCTCATCATCGCAGCCGATTATCTGCGGGAACATTTCGAAGCGCCCCGTTTGTTGATCGGGCATTCTCTTGGTGGTGCTGCGGTTCTCTCGGTCGCCGGAGAGATTCCGGAAGTCAAAGCTGTAACGACGATCGGCGCACCCGCAGAAGCGGCGCATGTGGTTCATAATTTCGGCGCAAAACTTGATGAGATTTCCGAAAAGGGAGAAGCGGAAGTTTCTCTTGGCGGACGCAGTTTTTCAATCCGGAAACAGTTTCTGGAAGACCTGGAGGCAAATGATGTGCTTGACAGGGTTGCGAAACTGAAAAAGCCGTTACTCGTGATGCATTCACCCATCGATGAAACCGTTGGGGTGGACAATGCCACCAAGATTTTTGTGGCTGCAAAACATCCGAAAAGCTATGTCTCACTGGATCAGGCTGACCATCTGGTAACAGGAGACCGTGACGCAGATTTTGCCGCTTCGGTTATCGCGGCCTGGGCAGAGCGCTATATTTCCGACGAAGAAGTTGCGGAAAATGAAAACCTGGAAGGAAAAATCCGTGTCACTGAAACCGGCGCAGGCAAGTTTCAGAACAAGGTACGGGCTGGTTTACATAAATTGCTTGCTGATGAACCACAGTCTGTGGGCGGTCTGGATTCCGGTCCTTCGCCATATGATTACCTTGCCGCCGCACTTGGAACCTGCACCTCAATGACCATGCGCATGTATGCGGATTTCAAGAAAATCGAGGTTGGCAAGATCACGGTTGATGTGTCCCATTCGAAAGTTCATGCAAAGGATTGCGAGATTTGTACACAGGAAGAAGTTTCCGAAGGCGGCAAGATAGACATCTTTGAGCGTAATATTGAGATTGAAGGCCTTGAAGATGATGCCTTGAAGGCAAAAATGCTTGAAATTGCTGACAAATGTCCTGTTCACAAGACGCTGGAAAAAGGTGCAAAAGTAACGACGGCGTATAAAACCTGACCGGTTTTACATTACCAAACTTTAATTTCGCGGACATTAAACCGTAATTTTGACTTCCCCATATTGAGTTCATCGAAAGCGCATTGATCGCTGATCCCTTGAACAAATATTAGGAAGCAAAATATGAATCCTTCGAATTCCATTAAGTCTTTGCGCAGCATACTGCTCGTATCCGTTGTGGCAGTTGGTGCTGCCGGTTTTAGTGCCGCCGGCACACAGATTTTTTCTCCAAACCCTGCACTTGCTGATGCCGTGAAAGTTGAAGCTCCGGCTGTATTTACCTTTGCAGATGTTGTGGAAGCCGTTTCCCCTGCGGTGGTAAGTGTGCGCGTTGAAGCCGGTGTGGAGCCTGCATCAAATGATGGCGAGTTCGAATTTCAACGCCGTGGTCGGGAATTTTTTGAAGAATTCTTCCGCAATGGCCCACGCGGGGATTTTGGTAACGATCAACGTCCGCACCGCAAGTTTGGCCAGTCACAAGGCTCCGGTTTCTTTGTATCAGATGACGGGTATTTGGTGACCAACAATCACGTCATTGACAACGGCTCCAAATTCACGGTGATCACTTCTGATGGAACGGAGCTTGAAGCCTCACTGATCGGAACTGATCCGCGTACTGACTTGGCAGTTCTTAAGGTCAAGGCGGATAAAGAGTTCACCTATGTTGATTTCGGCGCAAGCCGCCCGAGAATTGGCGAATGGGTGGTTGCTGTCGGTAACCCGTTCGGCCTTGGCGGTACGGTGACAGCAGGTATTGTTTCAGCCCACGGCCGTGAAATCGGTGCGAGCCGGTATGACGACTTCATCCAGATTGATGCGGCCGTCAACAAGGGTAACTCCGGTGGCCCTGCCTTTAACCTCAAGGGCGAGGTGATCGGTGTGAACACGGCAATCTTCTCACCATCCGGTGGAAATGTCGGTATCGCATTTGCCATCCCTGCAGCCTTGGCTGATGAAATTGTAACCGAGTTGATCGACAATGGGTCCGTTACCCGTGGCTGGCTTGGTGTGCAAATCCAGCCAGTGACACCGGAAATCTCGGAGTCCCTCGGTCTCGATCTGGAAAACGGTACAATCGTGACATCAACACAGGCAGACAGCCCGGCCGAAGAAGCGGGCATCATTGCCGGGGACATCATTTCCAAAGTTGACGGTAAACAAATCAAGGGTCCGAAAGAACTTGCCCGTGCAGTGGCCGGTTTTGATCCTGACTCTGAAGTTGACATGACGGTTTGGCGTGATGGCGAGGAACAAACGGTCGCCGTCAAGCTTGGCAAACTGCAACAGGCTTCCTTTGAGGGTGGTCAGGAACAGGCCAAGCCGACACGTTTGAAGCGTCTTGGTCTTGCACTTGAACCAACACCTGAAGGCCTGATGGTTACAGATGTACGTCTTGGCAGTCGCGCAGATGAAAAAGGCATTCGCCAAGGAGACGTAATCGTTTCCGTTAATGGCGAGCAGATCGAAAGCCTGCGTGATCTGCGGTCAGGTCTGAAATCGGCCAGAGAGGCTGGCCGCAAGTCAGCTCTGCTGCAACTGAAACGCCAGAATGGAACCGTTTTCGTACCTGTTCCACTTGGCCGCGGTTAAGAAACTGAAATCGGCATTCCGCAACCCCTTCCGGCCGCTTCCATGCGGGATGCTGTGAGAGCGGTGGGCCTTCCCCTGTGGCCCACCGCATCTTGTTTGAATAACAGAATATTTTTCGTATGTTGCCATTATGAGAATACTACTTGTTGAAGATGATTTGGAAGCAGCGGACTATATCGTCCGCGCATTCAAGGAAGCAGGCCATGTGCTGATCCATGTTGCCGATGGCGAAACCGGAAAACACTTGGCTGAGTCTGAAGAGTTTGACATTTTCATTCTGGATCGCATGTTGCCGAAGCTTGATGGCTTGAGCCTGCTGAAAAGTGTGAGGGACTCCGGTAACAACACACCCGCCCTGATCCTCTCTGCACTTGGGGAGGTCGATGACCGTGTTGAAGGCTTGCGCTCCGGTGGAGATGACTACCTGACAAAACCATATGCCTTTTCTGAACTTCTGGCGCGTGCGGAAGTATTGGGACGCCGTGTGGGAAGCGCCGATACTGAAACGAAATTGAAAGTCGGTGATCTGGAACTCGACCGTCTCTCTCACACCGTGCATCGGGACGGCGAAAAAATTCTTCTGCAACCGCGTGAGTTCCGGTTGCTTGCCTATTTTATGCAAAACGCTGACCGCGTGGTAACCCGAACCATGCTGCTGGAAAAAGTCTGGGATTATCATTTCGATCCGCAAACCAATGTGGTTGATGTCCATATTTCGAGGCTGAGGAGCAAGATAGACAGGGATTTTGACAATCCAATGCTGCTCACGGTTCGCGGTGCAGGATACAAGCTATCAAGTTCGGGCGCTGACTGATGTTTGCCCGTGCCCGGTCCCTGTTGCGTGTAACAGCAGTTCGTCTTTCAATTATTTATACAATCATATTCGGGCTGCTCGCGGTAGGAATCGTGGCTTACATGACTGGTGCGACCGTCAACGTGTTACGCCAACAGTTCGAAGAATCCATCAACCAGGAGATTGTTGGACTTTCGCGCATCTACCGCCAAAATGGTCTCAGGCATCTTATCAGTGTGCTTGAAAGGCGTTCCAGACGTCCCGGAGCAAACCTGTATGTTGTAACAAGTCCTTCCGGTGAAATCGTTGCGGGCAATGTTCCACGGTTACAGAATGGCGTCATGAATCGTATCGGTTGGACAGGAAGACCTTTCCGCTACTATCGCTACGGTGAAGGCGATGAAGAAGACAATCGCGCAATTGCACGTGTTCTTGAGGTTCCGAATGGAATCCGGATACTGGTCGGGCGTGATATTGGCGAACATGAAGAATTACGCGAAATTGTGGGCCGGGCATTCAAGATAGCAATCGGTACCATGCTGGGGTTAGGTATTCTGACATGGTTCTTTGTTGGCAGACGTGCGCTAAAGCGCGTCGACCAGGTTTCAAAATCTTCCGTAAGGATCATGGCAGGCGACCGTTCCGAGCGCCTTCCGGTTAGTGGGGCTGGTGACGAGTTTGACCGGTTGTCTGAAAACCTCAATCACATGTTGGACAGGATCAACAGGCTTGATGATGGTCTGAAACAAATGTCTGACAATATCGCCCATGACCTCAAGACACCGATTACCCGTCTCAGGAACAAGGCAGACCATGCCTTGTCCATGTCGGAGGATGCTGAAGCCCAGAACAGGGAACTTGAGGACATTATCTCCGACTGTGACCAGATTGTAAAAACCTTCGATGCCTTGTTGATGATTTCGCGTGTGGAGTCCGGTTCCAAGGTAGCGCAGATGGGGGCTGTAAATCTCAAGGAATTGATGACTGACGTTTACGAACTGTACGAAGCGGCAGCGGAAGAACAGAGCGTGCAACTCTCACTTGAACTTCGTGATGAAGACATTGAGATCAATGGAAACCGTGAACTGCTCAGCCAGGCTCTATCCAATCTGATTGATAATGCACTCAAATATTCAGCTGGATCCCAGGTTGAGCCACAAGTCATTTTGTCGGTCAGAAAAATGGAAAAACAAGTCGGACTGGTGGTATCGGACAATGGTCCTGGCATTCCCGATGATGATCGCAATCGTGTAACGGAGCGCTTCGTCCGGCTGGACAAAAGCCGGAACAAGTCTGGTAACGGTCTCGGCCTCAGTTTGGTAAAGGCGATTGCCGAATTGCATCGCGGGATCCTTGTCCTGGAAGACAACAATCCGGGTTTGCGCGTCATTATTCGGATTAAAGCGAATGATGGAGCGGACAATGGCTGACCATCTCGCTGTGACATTATCTGAATATCAATTGCAGCCTTTAAATCCTGAAAAGGCTGCGGAGTATTTCGAAAACTGTTTTGGCAAGGTTGCAGATGCATATGCTTTGTCAGAGCAAAACAGGACACTTCTTGAAGCCATATTTGATCTGTCACCATATTTGAGAAACTGTGCTGAAAAAGATCCTGACTTTGTGCTTGCCTGCTTCGAAAAGGGTTTCGATACAACCTTTGAAACCGTTATCGGGGAAACACTACAACTGGGTTGCAATGATCCGGATGAAACCCGGTTCATGTCCGGGATTCGTATCGCAAAGCGCAGGGTTGCACTGTTATGTGGCTTGGCGGATTTGGCGGGCGTCTGGAAAGACAAACAGGTTACCAAGGCACTTTCTGATTTTGCCCGCGCATCACTTTCAGCATGCTTCGATTTTCTGCTGCTGCAATATCAGCGCAACGAAAAATTAAAGCTGGCAAACAGCAAACGCCCGCAGCAAGAGAGTGGGCTTGTTGTTCTGGGAATGGGCAAATTCGGTGCCGATGAACTCAATTATTCCAGTGATATCGACCTGATTGTTTTTCACGATTGCTCGGCATCCATTGAACTCCTGACTGATGATCCGGTGACATTGCTCAACCGGATGGGAAAGCAATTGATCAAGTTGATGCAGGAGCGAACAGTGGAAGGGTATGTATTCAGGACAGACCTGAGATTGCGACCTGACCCTTCTTCAACCCCACTGATAATCCCGACCGAAGCGGCCCTCAATTACTATGAAGGCCAGGGGCAAAACTGGGAACGGGCGGCCATGATAAAAGCCACTCCCGTCGCGGGAGATATTGAAGCGGGGGAGCGTTTCCTGAAAGAGTTGAGGCCTTTCGTATGGCGCAAGTATCTGGATTTTGCTGCCATTCAGGATGTTCACTCGATCAAGCGGCAAATACATGCGCACAAAGGCCACGGCGTAATATGCGTCAATGGACATAACATCAAACTCGGGCGGGGCGGCATTCGCGAGATCGAGTTTTTTGTCCAGACCCAACAGTTGATCGCAGGCGGCAGAAACCCGGAACTGCGCCAGCGCGGTACAATTGAAGCCCTTGATGCATTGTGCAGGCAAGGCTGGATAGAGAAGAATGCTGCCGAAAACCTCTCGCAAGCCTACTGGTTTTTGCGAAATCTCGAGCACCGTCTGCAGATGGTTGAGGATCAGCAGACCCACACACTTCCCGACGATGCAAATGAACTGAAACGCATCGCAGGGATGTTCGGTGAAACAAATATCAAGGCATTCAGCGAACGGATCAAAAAGACGCTTCAGACCGTTGAGCATTATTATTCAAGGCTTTTTGAAGCGGCACCCGAGCTTTCAGCGGTTGGTGGAAACCTTGTTTTCACGGGACAGGACGAAGACCCGGACACGATAAGTACATTGCAGGCGCTGGGTTTTGAACAACCCAGTGAAGTCATCAAGCTGGTAAAGCACTGGCATGTGGCAAAGATGCCGGCACTCCAGACAAGTCAGGCCCGGGAACTGCTTACCGAACTGGTCCCGGAACTGTTGCAGGCGTTCAGTAAGTCCTCAAAACCCGACAAAACGTTGTTTGGTTTTGACCAGTTTCTCTCGGGCCTGCCTGCCGGCATTCAGTTATTCTCCATTTTGAAATCAAACCCCGGGCTTAACAGTCTGCTGGTGCGTATTCTCACTGCTGCGCCAAGCATGGCAGAGCAGATTTCCCGCAAGCCCCATGTTTTTGACGGCATGCTGGAGCCACAGAGTGATAATGAAATCCCGTCCCGCGAATATTTGGAACAAGTACTGGCAGCGAACCTCTCTGCCATCGAAAACTATGAAATGAAACTGGATCAGGCGCGACGTTTCTTCCGGGAAATCAGGTTTCAGATTGCATCAAGATTTTTGGCAGGCACGATTGATTGCGAGAAGGCGGCACTCGCTGTCAGCAATCTTGCTGAAGCCATGATCAGTGTCATGCTGGAAGCAGTCCAGGATGAGTTTGCGATCCAGCATGGTTCTGTTGAAGGTGCCAGAATTTGCGTGCTTGCGATGGGCAGGCTTGGCAGCCGCGAACTCACGGTCGAGTCAGATCTCGACCTTATCTTCTTGTACGATTTCGATAAGGATACTGCGCAATCGGACGGGCGGAGGCCGTTGGACCCAACTTCTTATTTCATCAGGTTTACCCAGCGTTTTATTACGGCGATGAGTACTCCGACGGCCGAGGGTAAAATTTTCGAACTGGATTTTCGTCTTCGCCCTTCCGGTAATGCCGGGCCTCTGGCAACCCATGTTGAAGGATTTCTGAAATACCAGAAAGAGGATGCCTGGGTTTGGGAGTCTCAGGCACTGACACGGGCAAGGGCGGTTGCCGGAAATGATGAACTTTGTGAACGGGTAATGGACGAAGTTCCCAAAATTCTTATCAAGGCGGGACAAAACACCAAGCTTGAGTATGAAATTCACAAAATGCGAATGCTGGTTGAAAAGGAAAAAGGCTCCAGCAATCCCTGGGATGTAAAATCAGCAACGGGTGGTATGCTGGATATCGAGTTCATCGTCCAGTGGCTGGTATTGAAGAACGGAACTGGTCATGAGGTGCCAGTAGGTACAAGGCAGGTTTTACTCTCGCCTCTGGCAGCAAGCCTTACAGAAGCGCAGCGTGATCAGCTCGTCACAGCTTACGACCTGTTTTCAGTCATCATGCATTTGCTCCGCACCTGCTTGGGCAGGGACATACCAGATGAACCCTTTCCACAAGGGTTTCAGGAAGTTGTCTATACGTCACTCGATTTGCCGGACATTTCCACATGTGAAGCACACCTGAAAAATACACAGAAACAGGTACGAGAAATTTTTCTTTCCCTCTTGGAAGCAGGAAAATGAAATTCAGAAATTGGTGGCGGCCAAAACACCAAAGGAGACCAAAATGAAAAAGCGAACCAAAATCATCATTGCATCGTCGGCAGGTCTTGTTGCCTTGAGTGGTATTGCATTTGCTGCCCAGGAATATGATCAGCATCAGAAAACAAAACGGCTTTTCTCACCAGAGAAAATCATGGAGCAGATTGATGCAAATGGCGATCTCGCTGCAAGCCGTGAGGAGCTTTTCGCTTTTGCAGGGAAGCACTTCACAACAGCAGATGCAGACAACGATCAAAAAGTGACGAAGTCGGAGATTGTTACTGCAATCGAAGCAAGCAAGGCACCAAAGAGAATGAAGCAGCGTTCCGGCAGAATTGCGGATCGTCTGGTGCGTGGGGCAGACATCAATCAGGATGGCAGCCTTACCATGGCGGAGCTTGAAAACCGTCTTGGAAAGTTCCACGCATTTGTCGACTGGAACGACGATAATTCGGTTGAAATCGCAGAAGCAAAACGCATGCGCGCTGGTTTTGGCCGCGGCTGGCGCAAGGGTAATCGTAAGTAAGTCAAAAAAAAGCCCCGGATTTTCATCCGGGGCCCAGTAAGGCAGGGTAGAACTGGTTTCAGGCAGCTGCGTCGTTTTTCTGGTCGCAGCAATCCTTGTCACGTTGTAGTGGCAGACGAATGGAAACGATGGTTCCGCTTCCTTCAACAGAGCGGACTTTCATGGCTCCTCCGTGAAGCTGTGTAAGGGAACGGGAGATCGCCAGTCCAAGACCGGAACCCTTGTGGCTCTTGGTGAACTGGTTCTGCACCTGTTCGAACGGGCGTCCGAGTTTCTTGAGGTTGCTTTTCGAAATGCCGATGCCATTGTCCTCGATGGTAATGGTTACGCATGCACCACGCCGTTTCGCCCGGATTTGAATGCGGCCTTTCTCTTTTGAGAACTTGACGGCATTTGAAAGAAGGTTGATCAGGATTTGCTTGATGGCCCGCCGGTCAGCGTCAAGCTCGATTTTCGGCGATACATTGTCTTGAATTTCAATGCCGCGATCTTCTGATTGGCGTTTCACAATCCTCAGTGTTTCTTCAATCATTTCATCAAGATTGAAAGATGAATAATCCAGAACAAAGCGGCCTGCTTCTATCTTGGACATGTCGAGTACATCATTGATCATGCCGAGAAGATAAGAACCGCTTTCGTAAATGTCCTTTGCATATTCCTTGTATTTTTCTGAACCCAGTGGCCCGAAAAGGCCTTCATTCATGATTTCGGAGAAGCCGATGATTGCATTCAACGGAGTGCGCAATTCGTGGGAAATGTTTGCAAGGAATTCCGATTTCGCCTGATTGGCCGCTTCAGCCCGGTTTTTCTCTGTGGCGTATTTCTCCGCCATTTCCGCAAGCTTCTGCTTTTGTACTTCAAGTGTCTGGCGGGATTGTTCGAGATCGGAAACGGTTGCCATGAGGCGTTTTTCGGAATCAATCAGCTTCGCCTCATGCCGCTTGATCGCGGTAATATCGGTGCCGACTGAAACAAAACCACCGTCTTTTGTGTGACGTTCATTGATTTGCAACCAGCGGCCGTCAGACAGTTTCGCTTCCAGCGTACGCGTGTTTTCGTCTTCGTTGAGACCGCGCAACAATTGGCTGGAAACATCAGGTGAAGAAGCTTGATCCATGATCTGATCATAATTCATGCCGGGTTGGACCGTATCAGGAGACAGTTTGTGCAACTGCTGGTATTTCGAATTGCACATGACCAGTTTTTTCTGGTCATCCCAAAGCACGAACGCTTCCGGCAGGTTTTCGATTGCATCGTGTAACCGGATGTCCTTGCGTTTGCTTGCCTGTTCCAGGGAACGTTGTTCGGTGATGTCTTCGGCAATACCCACCAGTCTGGGACGGGCAGTATTGGAACCCGCAATTTCAACCTTGAGCCTGATCCATATCCACTCTTCATTCACATGGCGCATTCGGAAGACTTGCTCAACATGCACAAGACCCTGCTCCATCACTGAACAGGCCAGCTTGTAGAGATCTGTATCTTCAGGATGAACAAGTTCACCTACTTGCGAAAAGCCTATGGTTTCATCCCTGGGCTCGATGCCGAGCAGTTCGAACATGGATTTTGACCAGTAGAACCGGCCACGGGACAAGTCCCAGTCCCAAAGCCCGCAGCCACCCCGCATGAGCGCAGTGTCAAAACGGTTCTGAACCTCTTCGTAAATCATGTCCGCTTCGCGTGCCCGCTGGCTTTGTGCGAAATAGGCATAGAGTATCACGAGAAGTATGCTGGAAGTTCCGACAAACAGCGTAACATTCAACGAAACTTCCTTGCGCCAGTCTGAAAAGGTTTCGCTTTCCGGTTGGGTTAATGTCGCCCCGCCAAGTCCATTGGAAAAGATACGATGAACAGCAAGCGCTTTTGTATCATCAGCCAGGGTTACGGTTCGGCTCTGGGCGCGTTCGCCGAAGGTCGTCAGAAGTACGACATCACCCAAAATTGCATCCAGAGTTTGCCCGTGAAGTTCGGGGCTGTAGGGAAGGGTTGCTGTAACAATACCGCTCTGGTCTGTGATTGTTATCTTGCGGCGCAGATCGAGAAACCGGGATGGAACGGCATCTGCCAGAATGTTCTGCAACTGAATATTGCCAGCAGGGCCTTCTGAAGTATCGAAGCCTGATGTTATCCGTTCTTCAATCAGTTCGGCAATGAAGTGCATTTCCGCATCGGTTGAACTGCGAATGTATTCAGCCTGTGTCTGAAGCGTGGACCAGCGTGCAACAGCGACGATTCCTAGGAAAAGAACAATGAGAACGGGAACGAGACGGCGCAGAAATGTTTCCGAGCGGAGGAGATTCTCATATGCAGGATGGCTAAGCTGGCGAGCGTAACCAGCCACAATATTGGCTGTCTTGTCGCCCTTCAGCTTGAATAAGCTTTTTCGGGGTCGCACATTGTGCGCCTCCGTCCGAGCCATGCTCGTCTCCTCGTTCAACCAGCTAGTCCGGAACCGCCGTGTTCCGAATCACTTCTACTTTGAATCAAGGCGAATCGTCTTGTCCAGCTTTTTATCCAAAAAACTGGAAATTACAGGCCGTAGCAGGATTTTTACTTTGCAAGGGTACGGTCCAGTATGTCGCTGACGTCGCGGGATAGGTTTTCTCGTGATTGCAACTCCACAAGACAATCCTTCGCAATGTTCCGGCGTACGGGCTCCAGTGAGCGGTATGAGCGAAACGCGGTCAGCATTCTTGCCGCGACTTGCGGATTGATCGCATCGAGTTTGGCAATAACGTCTGTTACGAGCCTGTATCCTTTGCCATTTACTGCATTGAATCCGGTCTGATTTGCCATTGCGAATACTCCCACCAGCGCACGCAGGCGGTTCGGGTTTTTCAGGGAAAAGTCCTTGTGTTTCATCAACCGTTTGACAAGCGATGCGGCTCCGTTACCCGGCTTTGACGCCTGAACTGTAAACCATTTGTCGAGAACAATATGGTTCGTATGATAGCGGTTATAGAAATCTGCAAGCACTCGCTCACGCAAATCCCTTGAAGGATGAAAGTGAACAATTGTAGCAAACGCATTGTACCGGTCGGTCAGGTTGTCAGCATCGAAATACATGTTTTCGATTTCGCTCAAGGCTGACTTCGAACGTCCAATGACACCGAGACGCATCATTATTGAGCGCAAGCTGCGTTTCCCGGCCGATTCTGCATCGGGTTCGAAAGCGCCGTTCATGGAGATGTCTGACAGAATTTCACTGCGGACTGTTTCCAGTTCCTTGCCGAGTTGGGCGTTGTATTTCGTCCAGGATTTGCTGATTGCATCCGGATCAACATTCTTGCCAATGGTTTGTGCAAGTTCCCCTTCACCCGGCAGGGTCAGCATTGCTGCGCGGAAAGCCGGTTCCAGATCGTGCATGCCGGCAATTTGACGGGCGACTTCGATAAACTTCGGTTCCTTGGCAACGGGTTTGCCGGTCTGGACTGCCTGGACACCCCGCATGATCATGCGGCTTGCATAATTCTGGTATGCTTGCCAACGCGCAAAACCGTCCCGTTCATGAAGTGCCAGAAATGCCAGTTCTGCAGAGCTTTGGCGGTAATTGATTTCAACTGGTGCGGTAAATCCACGGTTTAGGCTGACAACGGGTCTTTCCGGTACATCCTGGAAAACCACTTTCTGGGTGCGTTTTGTAAGATGAAGAATGCCGTCTTTTATTTCAGTGCCTTTGGCTGTCTTGAGTGGCAGTTCTTCCCCGTTCTTGCCAAGCAATGAAATTGCCTGCGGAATATGCATTGGGGCCTTGCGTGACTGGCCCGGTGTCGGACGCAGAAATTGCTCAAACTCGATTTCCTGAATTTTTCTGGATCTGTCATAACGCGTTGAAACGTTGAGCAACGGCGTCCCGGCCTGGGAATACCAAAGCGCAAACTGTGAAAGGTCGGCTTTGCCGGCCTTTTCAAAACAGGCAATAAACTGTTCAATCGTTGCCGCTTCGCCATCGTGGCGTTTGAAGTAAAGATCCATGCCTTTACGGAATTTCGTTTCACCGAGTAACGTGGCAATCATGCGAACAATTTCAGCCCCTTTTTCGTAGACGGTTGCTGTATAGAAATTGTTGATCTCGCGATAGCTTTCAGGCCGTACAGGGTGTGCCAGGGGACCGGCATCTTCGGGAAACTGGCTTGTTTTCAGACAGCGTACATCTTCAATACGCTTTACACCCCGGGAGCGTTGATCAGATGAAAACTCCTGATCCCGGAAAACGGTAAGTCCTTCTTTCAGGCAAAGCTGGAACCAGTCGCG
>JBCCYR010000038.1:0-12576 GCA_039189355.1 Pseudomonadota bacterium | reverse complement strand
CCGGCGAAAACGACCGCATTGCGTCCGCGATAAAACTGCTGCACGCCAAACACGGCAAACGTCTTTTAATCTCCGGCGTAAATCACAAGGTTTCAAAGGGTGTCCTGAAACATTCACTGGAAGCAGACCCGGTTGCTTTTTCCTGTTGTGTGGATCTCGATTATCTCTCCATGGATACCAGAGGCAATGCGGAAAACGCTTCTTACTGGGCAGAGTATCACGACTATAAAATCCTCATAATCGTCACAAGCGATTACCACATGCCCCGCAGCCTTTTGGTAATGCAGCGTGAAATGCCACAGGTGAGACTGATACCGGCTCCCGTTGTTTCAGCCGACCTAAAGATGGCGAGCTATGCAGAAATCATTTTCTCACCTGTAATCATGAAGGAATTCGGGAAATATCTTGTTGTCCAATTGGGAATGGAACCAACAGCCAAATATCTGCTCACGGTTACCAATACCGCAACAGAGCCTGGAAAACCGAGTTGAGACTGGACCATTTCACTGTTAATTGAACTTCCCATTAATATTGGGAATCACCATGAGAACGTTTCAGTCTGTCCTGTTTGTTATCCTGTTCAACTTGAGTACTTTTGTTCAGATGGTTTTCTGGACACCGGTATTTTTTTTCCTCAGCCGTGAAGATGGATGGAAGGTGGTGCGGCTATGGGGTGTCAATTCCCTGTGGCTTCAACACATACTCATCGGAACCCGGTTTGATTTCAGGGGTACAGAAAATCTGCCCGAAGACAAAGGCTTTCTGGTATCAGCAAAGCATCAGTCAACGTGGGAAACCTACGCCATGCTGCTCTTCCTCCGCGACCCCAGCTACATTCTCAAACGGGAACTGATGTTCATTCCCTTTTTCGGATGGTTTGCCAGTAAAATGAACGTCATACCAGTGAACCGCGGCAAACGCAGCGAAGCGCTCAAGGCGATGAGCAGGGAAACCGCAAAACAGTGTGCAGAAGGCCGCCAGATCGTGATTTATCCTGAAGGTACACGCAGACAAGCCTATGCCGAACCTTCGTACAAGTACGGCATCACGCACATGTACAGCAACCTTGATGTTTCTGTCGTTCCAATGGCTTTGAACTCAGGCCTGTTCTGGCCGCGGAACGGTACAAAACTGTACAAGGGTACAACCGTTCTGGAATTCCTCCCCGCTATTGAGCCGGGGCTGAAGCCCGATGATTTCAGCAATACAATGATACATGCGATTGAAAGCAAAACCTCTGAATTGCTTGAAGAGGCCCAAAACGATCCGGAGTATGACGGCCCGATCAGACCCCCTCAGTCAGCTTGAGCCTTGGAACGCAGTTTCCGATCAATATATTCAAGCGAGTGATCCCGAATACCTTCACGCTTCATCGCTGCAACCGTGCTCTGCACATAATCAATATTGTGACCCGATCCACCTACAGCAGTCCGGACAATCTCAGTCTGGCTATCGAGACTGAGACCATCAGCATATTGCGGAGAAGTCTGATCCACACGGTAAACAAGAGCCATGACGGTTTCACCGCTTTCGAGCGTAACTTTTCTCCAGCATTCAAGATAAACAGCAGTTACCAGTTCCCTTGCTCGCAGATAATCAACGATTGTTTCTTTTTTCTCATGAGATGCCCGCATGGCAACGCCATGACACGACCCGCCCTTGTCGAGCCCCAACACGAGGCCGGGTTTAGCCTGAGTTCCCCGATGCACCCAGGAGTAAATGCACAGTGACCGGTGCAAGCCATGCAAACGGGCACGCTTTCGCTCCAGGTGATCAAAGCCCGGATTCCAGATCAGCGAACCATAGCCAAAAACCCAAAAATCGCTCATAACTTCACAAAATGGTTTCAAAGCAAATTCATTACTTAATTGGATTTCAAAAGGCAAAACACACGTGAAAAAAACCCTTATTCTTTTGTTCATCGTTGTTGCGTTCGGGGCAGCATGGTCCACAGGCTGGTACTTTGTTGCCGGACAAGTGGAACAGGCCCTCGCAATTGCCAAGACAAGGCTTCAAAGCCAGGACAAGCTGCTGCAGTGCCCCAATGAGGAAATCGGAGGTTTTCCGTTCCGCATCAGTGTGACTTGTGACGAGATGTCATACTTCGATAACCAAAAGGGATTTTTCCTGGAAGCCGGCGCATTGCGGTCAGCGGCACAGGCCTATCAGCCCGGAAAAGCAGTTGTCGAACTGGATGGTCCGGCTGTTCTGACAGTTGCGCACTCCGAAACATTTGATGTGCAGTGGAAATCATTGCGCGCAAGTCTTTTCGCCGGACTCGGCGGTGTGGAGAAATTCTCGACAGTCGGCAGGGAGTTGTCGCTTGTATCCACGCGTCTTGACCGGGATGCGGTTACGCTGGAAGAGCTGCAACTGCATGGCCGCAAGTCAGGCGAGAATGACGTTGATCTCGCCATGTCTTCCGGGAAAGTGGTTTCCACCAAAAGACTTTGGCCGGACTTTGATCTTGCCGTGAACGTCCGGTTTGAAAAAATATATGACCAGCTTTCCAGAAGACCGGACCTGATAAGGATTGCGAGGAACCAGGGGCTGGAAGGGCAATTGACAGGCTTGGATTATCACTCCCTGGAGGGTGGAAAAGTTTCCGTAGCCGGTCCGATGAAAATCGACACACGGGGCCTGCTGAGCGGAAACTTCAACATATCCGCATCGGAACTGAACGCGCTGGTAAGGTCGCTGGGGCGGGCATTTCCGGACAGGCAGGAAATGTTTGAACAGGCCGAAACCGCCGCAGCACTTCTCTCTTCCGCAAGCAAAGACGGCAAAGTCCAGGTGCCTGTAACCGTATCCAATGGCCAAGCCAAAATCGGACTTATTCCGATTGGCACCATTCCACCACTCTTCTAATCGGTTGAATAGGGTTTCACGATCTCCGATGGCATGCTGTCAGTCACCTTTACCTTCTTGCGGGTAAAGTCCTGTTCGTCGATGTTGGCAGCCCGCATTTTGCGGCTTTCGGAAATCAGTTCTTCCAGCTTCTGAAGGTCGCCTTCTTCCGCTGCCTTGAGTATATTTTGCATGTCCAGTGAGAACTGCTCAAAGGCCCTGGAAAGCGCCTTGTGGTTGAGCATGATAATATCCCGCCACATATGCGGGTTTGAAAGCGCAACGCGTGTGAAATCCCGAAAAGTACCGGCAGAATATTGCGTGACAGGAGTTCCGGTTTTTTCCTCATGGTTTCTTGCCGTATGGAAAATCGAAAAATCCGAAAGATGCGGCAAATGACTGGTGATCGCAAGCGTATGGTCATGCTCTTCTGCCGACATGATTTCCACTTTTGAACCGATACTTTCCCAGAAACCCTCTACGGCCGCCACAGCCTCGGGATCTGAATTTTCCGTTGGTGTAACAATGCACCAGCGGCCTGCAAAAAGTTTTGGCAGTCCTGCATCAGGACCGGAAAACTCGGTCCCCGCAATCGGATGCGCAGGAACCAGATCAACACCCTCAGGAATATGCGGCAGGCTTTGTTCAACAATTGCGGCCTTGACCGATCCAACATCGGAAAGAATAGCGCCTGATTTCAAATGAGGAGCAATTTCCGCAACAATGCTTGCAAAAGATGCAACCGGCACACAGACAATCACCAGATCAGCATCCTTCACGGCTTCCGCGTTTGAAAACACCACTTTCGCACGGCCAAGCCCGAGTTCGAGAAGACGCTCGCAGACCTTTCTTGATGCATCAGTGATTACAACTTCAAGCGGGAGATTACGGTGATAAATCGCACGCGTAATCGAGGAACCAATCAAACCCTGGCCGAGAATTGCAACTTTTTTGATTCTTCTGGTCATGATCTTGTTATAAGGCAAAAAATTCCTGGAGCGCGGCCAGGGTTCCAAGGTTTGCTTCTTCAATACCAATCGACATGCGCAATGCGTTCGGGAAACCATAACCGGTCACGGCACGAAGGACGTAACCGCGTTCAGTCAGGAATTTGTCTGCATCAGCGGCGGTTTTTCCGGGCTCATCCGGAAAGTGAACCAGCACGAAATTGCCAACCGATGGCGTTACTTTCAGGCCGAGCTCGGCAAGTCCTTCCGTTACCTTCACAAGCCACTCGTCATTGTGGGCAATAGACTTCTCGACATGGACCTTGTCTTTCATCGCTGCAGCACCGGCAGCAATCGCAGCGGCATTGACATTGAATGGTCCGCGCACACGGTTAAGCGCATCAATCATGTCTTTTGGTCCGTAAGCCCATCCAATGCGAAGCGCTGCCAGTCCGAATATCTTGGAAAAGGTCCGCGTCATGATGACGTTTGAATTGCCTGAGACCATCTCGATGCCGGATTCATAATCATTGCGGCGGACATATTCCGCATAGGCAGCATCAATGACCAGCACAACATTCGATGGTAGACCTGCGTGTAAACGCTTGACCTCGTCAATGGGAAGATACGTCCCCGTCGGATTGTTGGGATTTGCCAGAAAAACAACACGCGTCCTGTTGCTAACAGCGGCAAGAATGGCATCCACATCGGCACGGCAGTCCTGCTCTTTCACCACAACAGGTTTTGCACCTGCCGAAAGCGTAGCAATCCGGTAAACGAGAAATCCGTGCTCGGTGAAAATCGCTTCATCACCATTGGCCAGATACGTGTTCGCCAGCAATCCAAGTATTTCATCTGACCCGTTTCCGCAGATAATGTTATCAGAATTAAGGCCATGGACTTCCGCAATTGTTTCGCGCAGCAGCGTTGAAGAACCATCCGGATAATCCTGCATGTTTACGGTAGCATTCGCGGCGGCTTCAATTGCCTCGGCACTTGCACCAAGCGGGCTTTCGTTGGAGGAGAGTTTGTGAAGTTTCACGCCTGCCGGAACTTTCGACTTTCCCGGCATATACATGGCGATATCCATGACACCGGTCTTTGGCTCTGGGGCGTGTGGCTGGTTACTCAAGACTTTTCTCCGGAAATTTCAAAATGCCGTCTGGTTCTATTGAATGACAACCGCAAAATCAAAGAAAGATTTTTCAGCTCTTGTTCCTTGAGGCACGGCCTGTGCCCTGGGGCACCAGAACCGGAACGGCAAGCCGCCGCCGGGCACGCGCCTTTACCGGAACACCCTGATAGAGACGCTTCGTCGCATAAACGCATATCGCACCGGCAAAAACAGGCCAGACGCGCTTGCCAATCCCTTCGATACTGTTGCGCATCCGCATGGAAAATTCGCGGCCGGATGGGGGAAAATGCAGCGCATCAGACCAGGTTTCAGGTGTGAACTGGTTTTCCTTCAGCACTTCGTTCAACTGTCCGCGGCTATAGGGTTTTCCGGTTCCGAACGGTGTATTTTCAAACCGGGCCCAAACCCCCCGGCGATTGGGGACAACGATGATCAACTTGCCACCGGGGCTGAGTATCCGCCATGCTTCAGACAGGCATTCATCGGCATTCTCGGCATGTTCCAGAAAATGAACCATCAGGATACGGTCGAAAGCGGAATCACGAAACGGGAACTCGTCATCATGCGAAAGAAGCGTAGCTGCCGCTTTTGGAGAAGGCCAGTGAAGCGCTCCTTGCAATGCCGGCATAAGACAGAAGGTTCTCTCGCAATCGGGTGCAAAACGGTTGAGCCAGGGAACAGGATATCCCAAGCCTATAAAGTGTTCGCCACCTGACTCACCCCACATTGCGGAAAGCGTCATGGAAATGGAATTCTCCACGGCTTCTCCCAAGCGTGAGGCGTAAAATTCCCGCAATTCTGTAACGTCCATATGCATGTTTTGAAGATAGCGGCAGCGGTTCAATGTTGCCAGAGGCGATGCGGTTTATTATCTGTTTTGCATCGACAAACTGACCTGATCGGAATCCTGATGTCCAAGCTCGAATTCTTCCAGTTTCCCTGTTTATCAGACAATTACTGCGTCCTTGTGCATGATTCTGCCTCCGGTGATACTGCAGCCATTGATGCACCGGAAACCGATGCGCTTAGAAAAGCGCTCGCCAAAAAAGGCTGGAAACTCACCCACATCCTTGTCACCCATCATCATTATGACCATACACAGGGCATTGCGGATATGAAATCAGAAACCGGCTGTCATGTGATTGGCCCGCAGGCAGAGGCAGACAAAATCCCGACCCTTGATCAAACCGTATCCGATGGCGACAGTTTCGTATTCGGTGGAGAAACCGTGGATGTAATTTCCACACCGGGGCACACATTGGGCATGGTCAATTATCACTTTGTCGCCAGTGGCACGGTTTTCACAGGTGACACGCTTTTTGCACTGGGATGTGGCCGCGTGTTTGAAGGTGACAAGAACATGATGTGGAATTCGATAACCAAACTCATGGTACTACCGCCTGAGACCGTTGTTTATTGCGGACACGAATACACGAAATCAAACGCTGATTTCTCACTAACGGTTGACCCTGAAAACGAGGCTCTCAAAACCCGTGCTGCAGAAATTGCTGCATTGCGTGAAAAGGGAGAACCAACTGTTCCGACCACCATTGAACTGGAGCTGGAAACCAATCCTTTCATGCGGCCGTCTGATCCCGGCATTCGCGCGCATCTTGGCATGGAGAACGCAACAGATGCCGAAGTGTTTGCCGAAATCCGGACCCGGAAAGATAATGCCTGAAACTTGCGCCGGATTTACGCAGTAACTGTAAATGTTTTGCAATTGTCCAACCTCTATAGTTTATTCAAACCAAACCGGAACCCGTAATTCATGGATACGCTGAACCCTGCACTCTATCTGACCAACCCCCTGCCACGGAAGAACACAGTTTCCGTGCCTGTCGGTAGCGTGGCTGTCGGCGGCAGTGCGCCGATTGTTGTTCAGTCCATGACCAATACGGATACAGCTGATATTGGCAAAACCGTTGCCCAGATTGCGGCACTGCACAAGGCAGGGTCGGAATTGGTACGCATCACCGTTGACCGGGATGAATCGGCAGCTGCCGTACCGCATATCCGGGAAAAACTTCTGGCGATGAACATCAACGTGCCGCTGATCGGAGACTTTCACTACATCGGGCACAAACTGCTGGCGGATCATCCCGCATGCGCCGAAGCACTCGACAAGTACCGCATCAATCCGGGCAATGTCGGCTTCAAGGAAAAGAAAGACAAGCAATTCGCTGCGATTATCGAAACCGCACTTGAACACGACAAGCCGGTCCGTATCGGCGTGAATTGGGGATCGCTCGACCAGGCGCTTCTTACCCAGCTCATGGACGAGAACCAGGAAAACGGCTCGCCCATGACCGCTCGCGAAGTAACCCGCGAGGCGATGGTGCAATCCGCATTGCTGTCAGCAGACCTTGCCAACGAACTTGGCATGGACAACGACAAGATCATCCTGTCTGCCAAAGTCAGTCAGGTTCAGGACCTGATCGCTGTTTATTGTGAACTCGCGCGGCGCAGTAACCACGCCCTTCACCTCGGACTTACTGAAGCAGGCATGGGGTCCAAGGGGATCGTTGCTTCGTCTGCTGCCATGGGTATCCTGCTGCAACAGGGCATTGGCGACACGATCCGCATTTCCCTGACGCCGGAGCCAAATGGTGACCGCACCCGCGAAGTGCAGGTTGCCCAGGAACTGCTCCAGACCATGGGCTTCCGTTCCTTTGTACCGATCGTTGCTGCCTGCCCCGGATGTGGAAGAACAACGTCAACTGTATTTCAGGAGTTGGCACAGGACATCCAGGAGCAAATCCGCCGCGACATGCCGGAATGGAAAACAAAATATCCCGGTGTTGAAGCACTGAACGTTGCAGTGATGGGCTGCATCGTCAACGGACCGGGCGAGTCCAAACATGCTGACATCGGCATCTCTTTACCGGGTACTGGCGAAAACCCGGCAGCACCCGTCTTTATTGACGGCAAGAAAACGCACACCCTGCGCGGCGACAACATCGCGGCTGACTTCCGGAAGCTGGTACACGAATATGTGGAACACCGCTTCGGCGGGAAATAACCGCCCATTGGCCCAAGAGGCCGTCAGTATCAAGTTATCAGATATAAAACTATTTTCTTGACCGCTGCGAGTTGTGACAGCTAAATGAAAATCGCTTGGTGCTCAGACGCCAAAGGCTGAAGCTTAATAGGGAACCCGGTACGCTGTACCCATCAGGGGGCAAGTCCGGGGCTGTACCCGCAACTGTGTGTGGTAGGGTGTGTTCACGAAAAGCCACTGGGATATTCCTGGGAAGGCGAACACGTTAAACCCGGCAACCACGAGCCAGAAGACCTGCCAGGCATAATGAAACCCATCACTGGGGCGGGTGTCCCTGCGGGAGTTGTATATGCCTTTGGAAAACCTGTCGGTCGAAAACCGGTCTGAATTCAATCTTACTAGTGCAAGTACGCTGCATCACCTGATTGCCGTTGTTGTAACTTGCACTGCCCTATGGGGCATCATCGCTGCAACCATCAGCGGTTGATTGATCTCCAGTCTGATGATGCAATCCGCCTTACTGTCAACGATCGGGCTAACGCTTGGCTATCGCGACATTCCAGTCGTGCATAACGTTGCGTTCGAACTTGAACGCAACGACGTACTTGCTGTGGTCGGTCACAACGGTTCTGGCAAATCCACACTGATCAAAACCCTGTTGGGAACCCTGCCGCCTCTTTCAGGTAAACTGGACTGGGGCACGGGCAAACCGGAAACGATCGCCTATCTCGGACAACAGACAGACTTCGACAACCGCTTCCCCATCAGGGTTCGTGATCTCGCCGCAATGGGAGCCTGGTCCGGACTGGGTTTATTGGGTCGGATTGATGAGCCATGCCAGAACAGAATTGAAGCCGCGCTTGAGCGGACCGGTACAGCTGAAATCGCTGACATGCCGCTTTACAAACTCTCGGCCGGGCAATTGCAGCGGGCACTTTTTGCGCGCACCATGGTGCAGGATGCATCCCTGATCCTGCTGGACGAACCGTTTACTGCCGTCGACCAGACTACGGAAGCCGAACTGCTGACGCTGATTGACGACTGGTCGGCAGAGGGACGGACCATCATCATGGTTCTGCACGATCTTTCGGCAGTCCTGCAACATTGCAACAAATCGCTTCTGCTTGGTGGCGGACGCGCACTTTTTGGCACCCCGAAAGAGGCGCTTACACCCCACAATCTTGTTGGCCACGGTTACCTGTCCCAGAGCCAGTCTGCCTGGATTGAAGCCATGTATGCAAAGCCGGAGGACCGCCATGTTTGAATGGCTCGAATATGACTTCATGGTCCGCGCCCTGATTGCAACCATGGTACTGAGTTTCTCCGTCGCACCGGTCGGCGCTTTTTTGGTCCTCCGGCGTCTGTCTCTCGCGGGCGAAGCCATGGCACACGCAATTGTGCCGGGCATCGTGATCGCCTTCGTCATCGCCGGTCTGTCCGTCGGCTCAATGATCGTAGGCGGTTTGTCCGCAGGGATTACCGTTGCTGTACTGACCAGCCTGCTCGCCCGCATGACCATTATCCGCGAAGACGCAAGCCTTGCATCGCTTTATCTGATAGCACTCGCACTTGGCATCTTCATTCTGTCAGCAGCAGGCTCAGCCGTACCACTCAAGAGCTTTCTTTTTGGCTCGATTTTGGGGATTGATGACGAAACCCTGCTGCTGATCGGTGCCACTGCCACGATAACGCTAGTAAGCTTTGCCTTGATCCTGAGGCCGTTGGTCATCAGCACAATCGATCCTGTTTTCTACGAAAGCCAATCCAAACGGCCGGGGCTCGTAACCCAGTGGTTCATGTTCCTCGTCGTGCTCAACCTGTTGGGTGCGTTCAAGGCACTGGGAACACTCATGGCGGTCGGGTTGATGATCCTGCCGGCAACCGCAGCACGCTACTGGGTTTCAACAATCACCGGATACCTTTTTCTGACTTTTACCTTCGCATTGATGAGTTGCTGGGTCGGATTGATCGTTTCTTTCTATTTGCCAGAAGTGCCTTCCGGCCCGGCAATCGTTCTTGTGGCAGGCGTCATATTCTTCTTGAGCCTGATTTTCGCACCGCAAGGATTTCATGTTGGGGCACGCCTCAACCCACTTCGTAACGGCAGCACGTCTGTCAATAAAACCAACCCAAACAAAAGAGAAACTACCCATGAAAAAACTGTTTAGTGTCCTGCTTGTCGCAGGCCTTGCGCTCGCTGCAATTCCGGCAGCTGCTCATGACAAAATCAAAGTTGTGGCAAGCTTTTCAATCCTCGGAGACATGGTCGAACAAGTTACCGGAGATCTTGCAGAAGTGACAACCATCGTCGGACCCGATGCAGACGCACATGTTTACACACCCAGCACAGGCGATGCCAAAGCGGTTGCAGACGCCGATGTCATCTTTGTCAACGGTTTGGGTTTTGAGACCTGGTCCCAAACCCTGATCGAAAGCTCAGGCACCAAGGGAAAAGTCTTTGTTGCGACAGAAGGCATAACACCGCTGGAAGTTGAAGGCGAAACAGACCCACACGCATGGAACACGCTTACCAATGGCATCATCTACGTGAACAATATCGCAGAAAACATGTCGGCCATCGACCCCGACCATGCAGACGCTTACAAGGCAAATGCGAAAGCCTACAAAGCAAAACTGCAGGCATTGCACGATCGGGCAATCGGTGAAATCGACAAATTGCCTGCCAACAAGCGAACTGTTGTAACCGCCCATGATGCCTTTGGATATCTGGCAAACGGCTACGGCATGACATTCCTTGCACCTGTCGGCATTGACACCGAAGCAGAACCTTCTGCGAAGGAACTTGCTGACCTGATCGATCACCTGAAGGAAACAGGTGCAGGCGCCTTGTTTGTTGAAAACATCACCAGCCCGGCCTTGATCGAACAGATATCGCGTGAAACCGGCCTCAAGATTGGTGGCAAACTGTTCTCCGATGCACTGTCCGAGCGTGGCGGACCTGCAACAAGCTATGAGAAAATGTTTGAGCATAATCTCAACACACTCGTTCAAGCACTGAGCGAGCAGTCATAAGACTTTCTGTCTGATCACAATCATACCTCTCGGGCACATGCCCGGGAGGTTTTCAGACAGCAAGATCGCACTCCACTTTCAGCGGAACGTCCGAACAGGGTTAAAAGTTATTTCTACTTGGCCTGCTCTTTGGAAAGTGTTGCATGGCCTGCAACTACCTCCTCCCAGGGCAATACCGCCAGTGGCATGCCGTAAAGGCTTCCCTGAAGGTAATCAAATCCCCATTCCTGCAACTGCACCGCCGTTTCCACATCTTCAACCCATTCGACCACTGTCTTGACCTCAAATGCACTGGCCAGTTGCTGCATGGATTTGAGGAACACACTGTTGTTAGGATCATTGCGCAGGTTGCGGACAAAACTGCCATCGATCTTGATCATGTCGACACCAAGGTCGCGCAAATGCGAGAAGGATGTATACCCGACACCGAAATCATCAATCGCCACACGACAGCCAAGATTCTGAAGATGGCGTATGGCCTTGCGGGTTTCCTCGATATCTCCGGGCAGATGGGATTCCGTCAGTTCAACAATCAGCCGTTCAGCCAGTCCCCTGACATCATAAAACCGGCTTGCAAGCGTTGAAATCCACTCGCCATTTTCAAGGCTCTCATGGGTTGCGTTAATGGACAGAATTGCTTCCGGACAACGCTCAAGCACATTGAGAGCCATGTTCATGGCTTTCAAATCGAGAATACGCATAAGACCAAGATCCTCGGCCAGACGAACGAATTCCGCATCCTTGATCACTTCATCACCAAGGCCGTCCATTCTCAACAGCGCTTCATGAAATGCTGGCTGACCACTTGCAGGATCAAAGACCGGCTGGAAAGCCAGATGCATCGCATCCTTTTCCATCACTTCAACAAAGCGGGTCAGCAATTTTGAATCAGCTTCCCGTTTCCGGATCATTTCCGGATCAGGATCATAGAGGTGCATTTTCGCACCAAACTCATGTTTTGCATGTGTCAGGGAAGACGTTGCACAGGCGATTGCCTCAACATCTTTCTGGGCGTGATAGGGTAAGAGACACGCACCAATCGCAATCTTCAAGGCAACAGGACCGCTTGAAGTCTTCAGGACTTTCCCGTTGATTGCATTCAACAAACGGTGCGCCGCCACATGGATTTCAGCACCCTTGCAATCCTTGATGATCAGCCCGAATTTTGCACCGGAAAAACGGGCCGCAAGATCATCAGACCGCATCTGCTCTTTCAGCAAGCCGGATACCTTTCTGAGAACCTCGTCTCCCGCAGCAAATCCGTATGTATTGTTGATGCGTTCAAAATCCACGAGCGAAACAAGCAGAAATGCAGACGATTTGTTGTCGAGAAAACACCGCGCGGCAGTCTGGTTAATCCTGTCTTCCAGAAAACGGCGGTTTGCGAGGCCGGTCAGTTCGTCAATTTCCGATTTTCGTTTAAGGTTTTCTTCTCGTTTGCGACGCTCATTTATGATGCGGACTATGCCTTCTGCGCGCGCAGGTTTGCCGTTTTCGTCCGGATACCATCGCCCGATGTCTTCCAGCCAGAGGATTGTATCATGTATGAGGTTGGAAGGAGCAATTGCATAAATGCACTTATACGCAAAGCCTGACGCATCAACCTTCGTTTG
>JBCCYR010000037.1:0-12587 GCA_039189355.1 Pseudomonadota bacterium | reverse complement strand
GACCGGATCATAAAACCCCAAACCGGTATTGCGATGAAGCAGATCCTTGAAAATGATGGCTGGTGCGATGATGACCAGTCTGCAAATTATAACAGACCGGTAAAACTCCCTTACAAAGGATCCCATGAAAAAATGGCGAGGACAGACCGGCTGTATGATGTGTGTATTGTGTTGGACTACAACATCAAGCCGGTTAAACGGGGAAAAGGCAGCGCGATCTTCTTCCATCAAACAAGCAAGACACTTGACCCCACTGCAGGGTGTATTGCAATCAATCCGGACGACATGCGGCGCATGTTGCCATATCTGACGGAGAAGTCGGTTCTACAGGTTGTCATGTAATCTTTAGCGCGCACCAAAAATGGCACTGCCAACCCGCACATGAGTGGCTCCGAATTCCGTAGCCGTCAGATAATCAGACGACATTCCCATCGAAAGGTTTTGAACGCCACATTCCTGGGCAAGTTTTCGCAAAAGGGCAAAATGTGGCCCCGGATTCTCGTCAAATGGCGGAATACACATCAATCCGGATATTTCCAGTTTTTCATCGTTTTGACACCAATTGCAAAATTCAACTGCAGCTTCCGGCAATACGCCAGCCTTTTGCGGCTCACTCCCGGTGTTGACCTGCAGAAATAGTTTTGGCCTCCGGTTCTGTTTTTGCATTTCAACGGCAATAACTCTGGCAATCTTTTCACGGTCAACTGTCTGGATGCAGTCAAAAAGGGCAACGGCATCGGAAGCCTTGTTGCTTTGCAACGGCCCGATCAAATGCAATTCCAGATCAGGAAACTCTTCTTTCAGGTCGGGCCACTTGCCTTGTGCTTCCTGAACCCGGTTTTCACCAAACACACGGGCACCAGCCCGCAACACAGGTCTTATGATTTCACTGGTAAATGTTTTCGAGACAGTGATCAGTTCCGGTTCTCGCTGATCATGTTTTTCGGCGTGAAGCCTTATTTGCTCAAGAACGGCAAGGTAATTTTGGGCCGGATCTGCCTTGTTATCCATATGTTTATCCTGTTTAGGTTGACCGAATGTTCAAATTCTGATGAAGGTCTCGTTTAAAAGCGTCTGACGAATAACACAAAGCTTTCTAATAGATACCGATAACATGACAACTGAGCGTTACAATCCGCGGGAAGCTGAGCCCCGCTGGCAAAAGAAATGGGATGAAGAACGTTTGTTTGAAACCGATACAGGCGTTTCAAACACAAAACCACCCTATTACGTGCTGGAAATGTTTCCTTATCCTTCCGGACGCATTCACATGGGTCATGTGCGCAACTATGCAATGGGCGATGTGGTTGCACGCTACAAGCGGGCCAAGGGATATGAAGTCCTGCATCCAATGGGATGGGATGCATTCGGCATGCCCGCAGAAAATGCGGCAATGCAAAACAAGACCCATCCAAAGGGATGGACTTATGACAATATCGCTGCAATGCGCAAGCAACTCAAAAGCATGGGCCTCTCTCTGGATTGGTCCCGTGAATTTGCGACTTGTGACCCCGAATACTACGCCCAGCAGCAAAAACTGTTTTTGGATTTTTTGAAACACGATCTCGTTTACCGCAAAAGTGCCAAGGTAAACTGGGACCCGGTTGACATGACCGTGCTCGCCAACGAACAGGTCATCGACGGAAAGGGCTGGCGTTCCGGTGCAGAAGTTGAGCAACGTGAACTGACGCAGTGGTTCTTCAAGATTTCGGATTTTTCCGAAGAATTGCTGGAAGCCATTGACGGGCTCGACGAATGGCCTGCCAAGGTCAAGCTGATGCAGGCCAACTGGATTGGCAAGTCGAGAGGTTTGCAGATGAAGTTTGATCTGACCGAACCTGCCGTCGGCTTTGATGGCTTTGAAATTTATACAACCCGGCCTGACACTCTGGCAGGAGCCAGCTTCATGGCAATTGCTCCGGAACATCCACTGGCGGTGGCACTTGCAAAAGAAAACCCGGAACTTGCCGAATTCAACAAGGAAGTGCGGAAGACGGGGACCTCCGCCGAGGAGCTGGAAACAGCAGAAAAACAGGGCTTTGATACTGGCCTGAAAGTTCGGCATCCACTCTATGATGGAAAAACCCTGCCCGTATTCGTCGCAAACTTTATCCTGATGGATTACGGTACTGGCGCAATATTTGGATGTCCGGCACACGATCAGCGCGACCATGACTTTGCTTCAAAGTATGGTCTTCCGATCATCGCCACTTTTGTGCCCTCAGATTGCGATGATGAGCCTGACGCCTTTGTATCTTCAGAGCCTTACGTCCCGTTGAAATCCGAAACAGTAAAGTGGATCAACCAGCCGGCAAGCGTTGCAACGGCAACCGGACAGGAAGCAATTGAGGCAACTATCGACTGGGCGGAGCAAAACACCCTTGGTGAAGGCAAGGTTCAGTATCGTCTGCGGGATTGGGGTATTTCGAGACAACGATACTGGGGATGTCCAATTCCGGTAGTCCATTGTCCATCCTGTGGAGTTGTTCCTGAAAAAGAGGAAAACCTTCCTGTCCAGCTTCCGGACGATGTTACATTTGATGTTCCCGGAAATCCCCTGGACCGTCATCCGACCTGGCGGGATGTGGCCTGCCCGGAATGCGGAGAACCGGCAAAGCGTGAAACCGATACAATGGACACATTTGTTGATTCTTCCTGGTATTTCGCCCGCTTTATCACGCCACATGAGAAAACCCCGACCGTGCCCGAGCAAGCCAATCGCTGGCTACCGGTAGACCAGTATATCGGCGGCATTGAGCATGCGATTCTGCACCTGCTCTATTCGCGGTTTTTCTCACGTGCAATGTCCATCGCCGGGCATATGGAAATCAAGGAACCTTTCAAGGGTCTCTTCACCCAGGGAATGGTTGTCCATGAAACCTACGGGAACAAGGATATCGGTTGGTTTCAACCCGCTGAATTGCTGCTCGAGGAAGTTGACGGCAAGCGGATTGCGAAGCGGCTGGATAATGGAGAAATCGTGCCGATTGGCAGTATCGAGAAAATGTCCAAGTCAAAGCGCAATACGGTTGATCCAGACGACATCATGCAAACCTACGGCGCAGATACCGCACGCTGGTTCATGCTGTCGGATTCACCTCCCGACAGGGATGTGGAGTGGACAGATGCAGGCGCCGAAGGAGCGCACCGCTTTGTTCAGAGAATTTGGCGTCTCGTTCAGAATTGGCAGGACGTGCTGTCGGAAACTTCGATGCCGGAAACCGTATCCGGAAAGGCACAAGACATTCGCAAGGCTTCACACAAAACCCTCAAGGCGGTTGGTGAAGATATTGAAAAACTGGCCTTTAACCGGGCAATTGCCAGACTGTACGAATATTGCAACACGCTTTCGGGTGTAAAACCCGATCAGGCAGACCCGGAGGTGGCTTCTGTAATGAAGGAAGGGGTCTCTTTTCACATCCAGTGCATCGCCCCAATGATGCCGCATCTCGCTGAAGAATGCTGGCGGAGCCTTGGATACGAAACACTTGTCTCAGCAACACCCTGGCCTGAATACGATCCAGCACTTGCAGTCGATGACATATTGATCATGCCGGTTCAGATAAACGGCAAAAAGCGTGCTGATCTTGAAGTTAATCCGGACGCAAGCAAAGAAGAAATTGAGGCTGCAAGTTTGCAACTTGATGTGGTAATGAAGTATCTGGAAGGCCGGGATCCAAAGAAAGTTATTGTGGTACCCAAGAGAATTGTGAATGTGGTTATTTAATCAGCAGACCGTTAAAATATCCGTTCTCTGGAATGTGGCGGCTCTGCTGCTTGTTTCAGGATTGGTTGCCTGCCAGTTCAGGCCTCTGCATGGCACGCAGTCAGCAGCACTTCAGGACAATCAAAATCTTTCTGCAGTGTCGGTTTCCCAGGTTAACACCCGTGTTGCCCAACAAGTTCGAAACCATCTTGTTTTCCTGCTGGATGGCGGATTTTCAAATGCTGAAAAAACCCACGAAGCCCGCATCAGGGTTACATGGAACAACCGCCAATTGGCCGCCATTAGAGGCGCTCAGGATTCAACTTCCGGAACCATAACGGTTATCGCAAGTTATGATCTGGTTGATCTTTCAACCGGTAAGGCAATTTCAAGCGGGTCACGTCAGACTGAAGCATCCTACGACCGGACCGGCCAGGTATTCGCCAACGAACGCGCAGAGCGCGATGCAGAAAACCGGGCTGCAAAAGAAGCTGCAGAATCCCTGCGCCTTGCAATTGCAGCTGACCTCAGCAGAATCTGATCCCGCATGGCTGCACTCACTGGCCGCAATATCGAATCCTACTTTGCAAAGCCTGATTTCAATCACATCGTTTATCTGATCTACGGACCGGATTCAGGCCTAGTGAATGAAAGGGCAAATGTTCTTGCCGAGAAATCAGGTGTCGACCTTTCTGATCCTTTCAGTCTGCTCAAGCTAACCGCAGACGAAGCCGCCGGTGATCCCGGCAGAATATCCGATGAAGCAAATACGATCGGAATGTTTGGTGGAAAAAGGCTCATACGTATCTCAGGAAAAACACAGCGTGATTTGATGAAGTCGCTTAAACCTGTGCTGGAAACTCCACCTCAAGATGCCATAATCATTGTGGAAGCAGGAGACCTTAAAAAGTCCGTTGCCTTGCGACGCAATCTGGAGAGCCATAAAAACAGCCTCTGCATACCCTGCTATCAGGACACAACTGCTGCACTTGAAATGCTGATAGATCAGGAAATCACCAATGCCGGGTTTCGGGTGGATCGTGAAACACGCACGGAATTGCGCTCCATGCTTGGTGACAATCGTCAGCTTTCCAGAAATGAACTTAAAAAGCTGGCTCTTTTTTGTGAGGGCCGGGATACCATAACGCTTGAAGATGTTCGGGCGATTGTCGGAGACGGCTCAAGTCTTGTTCTGAACGATGTGATTGATGCCGTCGCCACCGGAAATACTGCATCATTGCAGACAATGCTTCCCAAGGCCATTGAAGCTGGAAACAGCCCCGACATGGTTCTCTTGGGCGTGATGCGTCATTTCCAGTTTTTACAATTCATGAAAGGCAAGATGGAAACAGGCGGCCAGCCGGCATCGTCGGTCATTTCAGCTGCACGACCGCCAGTACATTTTTCCAGGAAAGACGCGGTTACAGCCGCGCTTTCAAACTGGCCGGCAAACCGCATTTCGAAGGCAATGATGCGGCTTGATACAATGATGCTGGAATGCCGGAAAAATGCTTCAGCGTCTTCTTCAATTGCAGGAACAGCCTTGCTGGCAATTGCATTGGAAGCACAGGCCTTGAAACGCCGATAGGCTCGCTTAAAAGCCAGACTCAAGCCTGCGGCAGACTTCGTCAAGCTGATCGAGAGAGCGGTATTTGATCCGCAGTTCACCCTTTTCCTTGTCACCATGACGGAGATCGATCTTAAGGCCAAGCTTGTCTTCCAGCCTCTGCTCAAGGGCCCTGATGTCGGCAGATTTCTCTTTCGAAGCTTTCTTGCCACCTGAGCCCGAAACATCCGGTTTCCCCTGAGCAAGCATTTCTGCCTGGCGAACGGAGAGACCCTCTAAGACAATCTTTTTCGCAAGCGTATCGGGATCATCCACTGTGATGAGTGTACGGGCATGGCCCGCGGAAAGATCACCTTGCGTGATCAATTGGCGGACTGTGTCGGGAAGCTTCAACAACCGCAAGGTATTTGCCACATGCGAACGGCTCTTTCCGATAACCCGGGCAAGGTCATTCTGGCTGTAATCATACCCGTCAATCAGTTGCTGATATCCAAGCGCTTCCTCAACTGCGTCGAGATCAGCCCGTTGCACATTTTCGATGATGGCAAGTTCAAGTGCCTGTTTGTCCTCTACATCACGAACAATGATGGGAACATCATGCAGCCTCGCCCGTTGGGCAGCACGCCAGCGTCGTTCACCGGCTATGATTTCGAACTGCGCTCCTCCGAGATCTTCGCCCCTGATCGGACGTACAAGAATTGGCTGAACGATGCCATGCTCCTTGATTGATGAAGTCAGGTCTTCAAGTTCGGAATCAGAAAAATGTTTGCGGGGATTGTTTGGGTTTGCCCGGATCTGTTCGATCGGCACATCCCTTTCGCCACGTGTCTCTTCTTTCGTTTCAACAGATGGATTGGTTTCTTTCGATATTGGCTGATCGAGATCACCCATCAATGCAGCAAGACCGCGTCCCAATCTTTTCCGGGAATTTTCTTCAGACATTCAATTAAACCTTACTTCATTGCGCAAACGAATCGACCTAGGCCGCCAAAAGCTTCTTCTCTCGTTTCAGGACTTCCGAAGCAAGTTGCAGATAAGCCTGGCTGCCTGCACAGTCCAAATCATACAAAAGCGCCGGTTTTCCGTATGAAGGAGCTTCAGAAATTCTGACATTGCGCGGTATCACAGTTTCATAGACCTTTTCTCCAAGAAACTCCCGCACATCATCAACGACCTGACTTGCCAGATTGTTGCGCTTGTCAAACATAGTCATGACAATACCATGGATGATCAGGGACGGATTAATTGTTTGCTTCACCTGCTCTACAGTTTGAAGAAGCTGGCTAAGTCCTTCCAGCGCAAAAAACTCACATTGCAGAGGTACCAGAACAGAATCTGCTGCAGCCATGGCATTGAGTGTAAGCAGGTTCAGGGATGGCGGACAATCAACAAGTACATAGTCAATACGTTTTTCCGGTTTAGGATTAAATTCCTCAATTGCATTTTTGAGCTTGAAAGCACGATCAGACTCTCCGGAGATCTCCATTTCCACACCAAGAAGGTCCAGCGTAGACGGGGATACAAACAACCCCGGGACCGCAGTCTTGGTAATTGTATCTTCCAGCGATGCACCACCCGTCAGAAGGTCGTAAGTGGAATGCTTCCTGTCTTCCTTGTCTATCCCCAGCCCGGTGCTGGCATTACCCTGCGGATCAAGATCAACCAGCAATGCTGTCTTGTCTATCGCGGCAAGTGCTGTGGCAAGATTGATGGCAGTCGTCGTCTTTCCAACGCCGCCTTTTTGGTTTGCAACTGTAATTACTCTGGGCTTCGACATCTTGCTCAAACACGCTGTAAATTGGAAATCTCAAGAACCACCGATTCTGCATTAATCATGCTCTGATGGTGTATCAGATCGAAGCTCCAGAGACCATTACATTCTGCCAGTTCCCGTTCAAATTCGCGCCCTTTGTGGAATAATCCGATAGCTCCATTCATGAGCCAGGGACTTGCAAGGGTCAAAAGATTGGGAAGCGCAGTCAAGGCTCTTGCCGTAACGGTTTGCGGTTTTAAACCCTCAACATCAACCGCCTCAATTCTTGAGGTAAGCACTTTCGCATTCACACCCATCTGGCGGTTTGCCTGACGCAGGAATGCAGTCTTCTTTTGATTGCTCTCCACGAGCGTCACTGAGCTTTCAGGACAGTCCGCCATGATTGAAGCAATGACAAGGCCCGGTAACCCTCCCCCACTCCCGAGATCCAGCCAATGCCTGCAATCAGGCTTGATTGAAACGCATTGCAAACTGTCTGCGATATGACGGTCCCAGATTTCATCAAGCGTAGAGGGAGCAACAAGATTGGTTTTCTTTTGCCATTCAGAAAGCCGCTCAACATAAACCTGCAGCCTGCCGAAAGTTTCACGTGAAACAGGATAAATCTCCGAGAGCATAGAATGCTCTTTCGACACCATCATGACGCTCGTTGATTTCCCGCCTCGGATTTTGGTCTGCCAATGTGAGCAAGAAGCAGGGTCAATGCAGCCGGAGTCATGCCGTCAATACGTGCGGCCTGACCAAGGTTAGCCGGCTGGACCTTTTTGAGCTTCTGCTGCAATTCAATGGACAATCCGGGCAATTCTGAGAAATCAAAGTCGGCAGGTATCAGACGATCCTCATCTTTGCGAACGAGCAATGCATCGGCCTCTTGCCTGGCCAAGTATACCGCATAGTGTGCTTCTATCTCCAACGGCTCTATCACGTCAGAACGGATTTTGTTCAACTCTGGCCAGATTTCAGCAAGCCGGGATATCGTAATGTCATTATAGGAAAGAAGATCAAAAGCCGTCCTGCGTACACCATCCTCATTGACCTTGAGCCCTTTTTTTCCCGCCTCGTTTGGCGTCAACGAAAGCGAATGAAGCAAACTCCTTCCAGCGTCCAGAGCTTGCTTAAGTGATGAGAACCATTCGGCTCTTTCTGTGCCTACGATGCCGAGCTCAATACCAACTGGGGTCATCCGCAAATCAGCATTATCCGACCTTAGCGACAGACGGTATTCTGCCCGAGACGTAAACATGCGATACGGCTCGGTAACGCCGCGCGTGACCAGGTCATCTATCATGACTCCAATATAGCTCTGGGTCCGGCTGAAGATCGCACCCTCCTGTCCGCTTGCGTATCTGGCCGCATTCAGGCCGGCAACCAGCCCTTGCGCTGCAGCTTCTTCGTATCCGGTAGTACCATTGATCTGACCCGCAAGGAAAAAGCCGGAAATACGGCGCGTCTCCAGCGTCGGCTTCAATTCTCTTGGATCAACATGATCATATTCAATCGCATATCCGGGTTGCAGGATCACAGCCTTTTCCAGCCCTGGTATCGTTTTCAAAAACTCACGCTGCACAGACTCAGGCAGGGATGTTGAAATACCATTTGGATAAACGGTGTTATCTTCGAGACCTTCGGGCTCCAGGAAGATTTGATGACCATCCCGTTCTCCGAATTTTACGATCTTGTCTTCAATAGAAGGACAATAACGCGGGCCCACTCCTTCAATCTGGCCGGAATACATGGCTGAGCGGGTGACATTATCCTGAATGATTTTATGCGTGGCAGGCGTGGTTCTGGTTATACCGCAATCAACCTGCGGGTTTTTTATTGAAGTGGTAAGACTGGAAAACGGAACAGGATTCTCGTCACCCTTCTGCATTTCCAGTGATGCCCAATCTATCGTGTTTCTATCGAGCCGCGGAGGCGTTCCGGTTTTTAGCCGCGCCAGTTCAAAACCTACACTTTCAAGCGTATCGGAAAGACCCAGTGCAGGCTTTTCGCCCATCCGCCCTGCCGGTATTTTCTTGTCCCCGATATGAATAAGCCCGCGCAGAAATGTGCCAGTCGTCAGAACTACGGCACTGGAATTAACCATATCTCCGTTTTCTAGAACAACACCTGTAACCTGATTCTCTACCAATTGCAGATCTTCAACACCTGCTTCAATGACCACAAGATTGGGAACCTTGGAGATTTCCAGCTGCATGGCCTCACGATAGAGCTTGCGATCAGCCTGCGCCCTGGGACCCCTTACAGCCGGCCCCTTGCGCCGGTTGAGCAACCGGAACTGAATACCGCCCAAATCTGTCACACGCCCCATCAAGCCATCCAGGGCATCAATCTCGCGGACAAGATGTCCCTTTCCCAAGCCACCAATGGCAGGGTTGCAGGACATAACCCCGATAGAAGCACGCTTATGCGTAATCAGGGCAGTCGCTGCACCTGCACGTGCAGAAGCAGCTGCAGCCTCAACGCCTGCATGACCACCGCCAACAACAATGACATCGAAATTATCAACTATCTTGCTCATCGGGCCTACTTATCGGTTCTCTCTTTTAAGGTAAAGGAGAATGAGTGATAAAATCAGGATGTGAAATGTTTCACGTGAAACGGGGGCAAAAATGTTTCACGTGAATCACTTGCCGACACAGAACTCGGAAAAAATCACATCCAGCAACTCCTCTACATCAATCCTGCCCATAATCATTCCCAAACTTACACCGGCACTGCGAATGTTCTCAAGCGCCAATTCCAGTTCACCGGAAGAGACTTCAGAAACTCCATTCAGCTTCTTCAGGCATTCCTCCAAGGCGTTGCGATGCCGCAATCTGGAAATAACCCCCGCAGACATATCTTCAACTCTCGAGGAAATACGGTTTTCCAGTTCAGACAGAAGCCAATCGATGCCATGTCCGGTAATCGTTGAAATTGACACGCCAGGTTCAAATTTCCCCTGATCATCTTTGGATACAAAAACAATATGATCAGGTTGTTTATCTAGAATATCCTGTTCCGGCTCCGAATCGTTTTCCCGGAGCCAGATAACAAGATCGGAAACCTCACCACGATCCTTCGCACGCCGGATACCTTCAAGTTCCACCAAACTGTCAGTCTCACGAATCCCGGCGGTATCACTTACGACAACCTCATAACCGCCAATATCAAGATGAACCTCGATAATGTCCCGTGTAGTGCCAGCCTCATTTGTGACAATCGCAACATCGCGCTTCGCCAGAAAGTTCAGCAAGGAAGATTTTCCAACATTTGGTGGGCCCATGATTACAACCCGATAACCATCCCTAACTATTTCTCCCGCACGATCATCATCCAGATGAGCAGTAATTTCGGAAACCAGTCCATCCAGTTTATCAAACCCCGCATTACCCGCATCTTCGGGAACATCATCTTCCTCAACAAAATCAATCTCGGCCTCCATAGATGCCTGGATTTCAATCAACTGTTTGCGCCAGCCGTCATAAAGCTCGCGAAGGCTACCGCCTGACTGACGAACTGCCTGTTTGCGCTGCGCTTCTGTTTGCGCAGCCAAAAGGTCAGAAATTCCTTCAATCTCCGTCAGATCAAATTTGCCGTTCTCAAAGGCGCGCCGCGAGAACTCCCCTGCCTCCGCCAGTTGCACACCATCAATGGACAAAAGAGAGTCGAGGACTGCATCAACAACAGCCCTTCCACCATGAAGATGAAATTCAAAACAATCTTCACCCGTAAAACTGGATGGTCCCGGAAACCAGATACACAAGCAAGTATCGAGTACCTCGCCGGTTTGAGAATGCCTGATTGAAGCCAGTTTTGTATATCTGGGTTCAGGTACTGCAACCTGGTGAGCCTGCAAAACCTCTTTTGCACGAGCTCCAGAAGCGCGCAAAACTGCCACCCCACTTGGGAGGCTACCACTTGAAAGTCCAATTATTGTTTGGCTGCCAGACATTTCAGTCTCAGTATATTAAATAATCAGACCGGAGCCGAATCGATAACTGAATTTCTAGAAATGATTGTATGCGCATGAGAATTTGATGCACAGAATTCATTTCAGAGACGAATCGAAATTAACCTTTGGTTAACCACGATGCCATCTTTTAGGTATTCATCGTATCGAAAAATTCATCGTTCGTTTTGGTCTGTTTCAACTTGTCAATAAGGAATTCAATCGCATCCGTAGTACCCATGGATGCAAGGATTCTCCGCAGAACAAAGATTTTCTGCAGATCCTCTTTTGGAACAAGAAGGTCCTCTTTCCGTGTTCCGGATTTGAGAATATCCATCGCAGGATAAACACGCTTGTCTGCAACCTTGCGATCCAGAACGATTTCCGAGTTACCCGTACCCTTGAATTCTTCAAAGATCACCTCATCCATACGGCTACCGGTGTCAATCAGTGCTGTTGCAATGATTGTCAACGAACCACCTTCTTCAATATTCCGTGCCGCACCAAAGAATCGTTTCGGACGCTGAAGCGCATTGGCATCGACACCACCTGTCAAAACCTTGCCCGAAGAAGGAACAACGGTGTTGTATGCGCGTCCAAGCCTTGTAATAGAGTCAAGCAGGATAACAACATCCCTGCCATGCTCAACAAGACGTTTTGCCTTTTCAATGACCATTTCAGCCACCTGCACGTGACGTACCGCTGGCTCATCGAAGGTTGAGGACACAACCTCACCCTTCACCGTCCTTTGCATGTCGGTCACTTCTTCAGGACGCTCATCGATCAACAAAACAATCAAATAGCTTTCCGGATGATTGGCGGTAATCGACTTTGCTATATTCTGGAGGATAACTGTTTTACCGGTACGTGGTGGCGCAGTTATCAACGCACGCTGGCCCTTGCCAAGGGGCGCAACAAGATCAATCACACGTCCTGACAAATCCTTCACAGTCGGATCGGCAATCTCCATGAGGAACCGCTCGTCCGGATACAATGGTGTGAGATTGTCGAAATGAATTTTGTGACGAATTTTTTCCGGATCTTCAAAATTGATCGTATCAACTTTGAGTAGTGCAAAATAGCGCTCGCCATCCTTCGGGCTTCTGATCGGCCCCTGAACCGTATCCCCACTCTTGAGGGAAAACCGTCGTATCTGCGATGGTGAAATATAAATATCATCCGGACCCGGAAGATAGTTGGCAGCAGCCGAACGCAGGAAGCCAAAGCCATCCTGAAGGACCTCGACAACTCCCTCCCCAATAATTTCCACATCCTGTTCTGCAAGACTCTTAAGAATGGCAAACATCAATTCCTGTTTGCGCATTGTACTTGCGTTCTCAACCTCAAGCCCTTCAGCGAACGTTACAAGATCTGTAGGGCTTTTGGAATTAAGGTCCTGAAGCTTCATTTGTTCCATGAAGGCAAACTCTCTTTTTATGATTAAACACGTGCCGGAACTCGCTATTCAACGGCACAGATAGGTAGGTTAGTCACAAGATAGCGTTATTCAACGATTCAAACAAGGAGAAATAATGACCTTGTTGATGATCTTCATTGTAATTCTTGTTGTCGTGAAGCCTTTCTAAAGGTCATTATTTCTCCT